>NZ_CAXSTD010000020.1:0-50981 GCF_964240315.1 Blautia sp. Marseille-P2398 | reverse complement strand
ACACATGGAGCTGACTGTTACTAATCGGGTGAGGGCTTGACCAAGAATCGCAGGAAGAATGAATCTCAAGGAAATGTTAGCATGTATGTAGTTTTGAAGATACAATGAGAAACCAGCTAACTACTAGCTGGTTTTTTTGTATGTAAAAATATAAAAAATATTCCGAGTTTATAGATCCCCTTGTTGTTACGTTAATCGAAAAATTATTTAAGATTAATTTAGCGGTTAAAATAACAACAAGGGGATATTGTAATCGAAATTATTTATAAAATAATTCGATAATCTTTAATCCTACATCTACAGCAATATCCATTCCTTCAACAGTAATGTGTTCATAAGGTCCATGATAAGCATGCCCTCCTGTTCCGAGATTCGGGCATGGGAGTCCCATAAAGCTCAACTGGGCACCGTCTGTGCCTCCGCGGATCGGGGTGATAAGCGGCGGGATATTGCATTCTTTGCATGCTGCAGTTGCATGCTCGATCAGTTCCATGCAGGTGTCGATGATTTCTTTCATATTTCGGTACTGTTCTGTGATGGTAAGTGAGACAGTTCCTTTTCCCCATTTTTCATTTAAAATTTTAGTGATGTGTTTCATAGTTTTCTTACGGACATCAAAAGTAGTTGCATTGTGGTCACGAATGATATATTCGAGAGCAGTGTGTGAGACATCTCCCTTTATGGAATAGAGATGGAAAAATCCTTCATAGCCTTCCGTATCTCTTGGTGTGTCAGCGGAAGGGAGCATGGAATTGAACTCCATGGCAACAAGTGCTGCGTTGACCATTGTATTTTTAGAAGAACCCGGGTGTACGTTTACACCGGTAAATTCTACTACTGCTCTGGCAGCATTAAAGTTTTCATACTGGATTTCACCTTCTGTATCACCATCAAGTGTATAAGCAAAATCCGCTCCGAATTTTTTTACATTAAAATGGGCTGGTCCCATTCCTATTTCTTCGTCAGGGGTAAATGCAATGCAGAGAGGACCATGCGGAATAGTATTGTCATTGAGGTGTTCAATTATTGTCATGATCTCGGCAATTCCGGCTTTGTCATCTGCACCGAGGATGGTGGTTCCATCGGAAGTAATGAGAGTTCTGTCTTTTAATGTGGAGAGATGAGGGAACATTTTCGGGGAGAGAACTCTGCCGCTGGTTCCAAGTGCAAGGTCTTTGCCGTCATAATTCGGAGTGATAACCGGAGTAACCAGATGATCGCAGAAATCAGATACTGTATCCATGTGAGCAATAAAGCCCAGCTTTTGGCGGGATTCATAGCCCCTGGTTGCCGGAATATGTCCATAGACATAGCAATGTTCATCTACATCGGCATCTTTCACACCCAGTTCCTTTAATTCCTGAACCAGCAGTCTGGCAAGGTCAAACTGATACTGTGTGGATGGGGAAGTACCGGTTTCTTCACTGCTTGGAGTGAATACTTTTACATAAGATAATAGGCGTTCGTATGCTTTCATGAAAAACCTCCTGAGACCGAATTATTTGAAAAAGTTTCGGCTTTAATATAATAAGTATGTTACTGTTCACTCCATTCTCAGTAACGTAGCCCAAATTTATTCCAGATTGCCTGTGGCAATGGAATTTTGGTTTGTATGTCTCGGGATAGTGGTGTGTGAACAGTAACATAAGTATAACATGTGACTGAGATTACGTAAAAATATTTCTTGCATTTTGTAAATAGTTATGATATGATGCTGCTCAAAGAAAAGGGAGTAGCGGCCATCGTTATGAAGAACTGGACTTGTTTTTCCTATAAATGGTACATAAATGCGTCAGAACGGCAGATTAAGAATGCCCGCATTATGATATAATCGGCAAGACTTTTGTTTTAGACATTAAGAGAAGAGCTCATGTTATGTCTGAAATGAAAGTCTTTTTCTTTTCTTCAGAAATTTTTAGAAGCAAAAAATTTAATTATGTCAAATGGTGAAACGGAGGAGAAAAGTGAACGAAAAAGTAAATCCATTTAAAAAATTACAGAAATCGGGAAAACATGTGAAACGTATTGTAATAGGAGCTGCAGGGTTGGTGATTATTGCAGGGCTTGCAGGAGATGCTACCTATCAGATCCAGGAGCAGGAACAGGCAGTATTGACAACTTTCGGAGTGCCGAAGGCAGTGGCAGAAACAGGACTGCATTTTAAGATTCCTTTTATACAGAAAGTACAGAAAGTAAATACAACAATCCAGGGATTTCCTATTGGATATAGTATGGGAGATAATTCGGTGGTTGAGAATGAGGGCATTATGATTACCTCGGATTATAACTTTATTGATGTAGATTTCTTTGTTGAGTACAGAATTTTAGAACCGGTAAAATATCTTTATAATTCAGAGGAACCGGAAGATATTCTAAAAAATATTTCTCAAAGCTGTATCCGTACAGTAATCGCAAGTTATGATGTGGATGAAGTGCTTACCACCGGAAAAGGTGAGATCCAGAGTAAGATTAAAGAAATGATCCTGAAGCAGATGGAGGAACAGGATCTGGGGATTCAGCTTGTGAATATCACAATCCAGGATTCAGAACCGCCCACACAGGAGGTTATGAAAGCATTTAAAGCAGTAGAAACTGCCAAGCAGGGAAAAGAAACTGCTTTGAATAATGCCAATAAATACAGAAACGAAAAGCTTCCGGAGGCTGAGGCAGAAGCAGACCAGATCATTCAGGATGCTGAGGCGCAGAAACAGGTAAGGATTAATGAAGCAGAAGCTGAGGTTGCACGTTTTAATGCCATGTATGAGGAGTATGTTAAGAATCCGGAGATCACAAAGAAGCGTATGTTCTATGAGACAATGGAAGATGTGCTGCCGGGAATGAAGATTGTGATTGATAATGGAGATGGAGTGCAGAAGGTTCTGCCGCTAGATTCTTTTACAGGGAACAGTTCAGAGAATCCGGCAGAGACACTGAACACGGATCCTGCTCAGGACACACAAGATTTAAATGATTCTGAGAACGAATAAAGAAATGACAGAAAATATTTCATATAAAAAGTGTTTTGGTAAATGAAATACGAATGATAGAGATATAATTTTGGAGAGGACTAATTTATGAAAGGTAAGAAAATTGGAATATTAATTGGTGTGTCTGCAGTGGTTATAGCTGTTGGAGCGTCGGTAACAGTAACTCAGCAAAATGAATATAAGCTGATCCGTCAGTTTGGTAAGGTTGACAGGGTGATCAGCTCATCGGGAATCAGTTTTAAGATTCCGTTTATAGAGAGTACACAGTCATTGCCAAAGGAAACACTGCTGTATGATCTGGCAGCATCTGATGTAATTACAAAAGATAAGAAAACGATGATCAGCGACAGCTATGTTCTCTGGAAAATCAGCGACCCGCTTAAATTTGCACAGACATTAAACTCTTCTGTGGAAAGTGGTGAAAGCCGAATTAATACTGCTGTGTATAACGCCACTAAAAATGCGATCAGCAGTATGTCACAGGATCAGGTGATCACAAGCCGTGACGGAGAACTGTCTGATATGGTTATGGAGGCAATAGGAACAAACATGGATCAGTATGGAATTGAGCTTCTTAAATTCGAAACCAAGCAGCTGGATCTGCCGGATGATAATAAGGAAGCTGTGTATGAACGAATGATATCTGAACGAGATAATATTGCAGCGACTTACAAGGCAGAGGGAAACTCCGAAGCAAAGGTGATCCGAAATAAAACAGACAAAGAAGTAGCAATCCAGATTTCTGATGCAAAAAAACAGGCAGAGATCCTGGAGGCGGAGGGTGAACAGGAATATATGAAAATCCTTGCTCAGGCTTATGGAGAAGAGGACAGGAGTGAGTTTTATTCTTTTGTGAGAAGTCTGGATGCACTGAAGACATCTATGAAAGGTGAGGACAAAACAGTGATACTGTCTGCGGATTCGCCGATTGCACAGATCTTTGAAGGAAAATAAAAGAAAGTAACAATAATACACTCTAATTTTTCACCAGATAAATGGAAGATAGACATAGAAGATAAGGAATGTTATAATTTTTTTACAAAGAAATCCTGAAGCAGAAAATGTAAGCATAATCTGGAAATAATATACAGAGAAAACGGAGGAATAGAAAATGCTGACATGTATCAGATCAAAACGGCAGAGAGATGCAGCGGAGTATGCTTTACGAACTATTCAGTCATCATGCATAAGGCCTTATATTAAGACAATATATCTGTATGGCAGTTGTGCACGGGGAGAAGAGAAATATAGCAGTGATGTTGATTTGTTTCTGGAACTGTCAGAGTCATTCCGCTCCCGGCCGGAACTTAAAAAATATCTTTATCTTCTAAAATCAGAAGTATCCTCTGAGGAATTGGATGATGCAGAAACGGATCTGAAAATTGTAGTTGGCGATGACTGGAAAAGGAACAAAATGCTGTATTATACAAATGTGCGAAAGGAAGGAATTCAGATATGGCCTTGAACAGTTATTTTGATTTTGCAGAAAATGATTTTCAATATTTTAAAGCCTCTTATGATGCGGGGATAGTTGCAAATATGATGGGTGCCATGGCGCAGGGAATATGCGAAAAATATATGAAGCATCTGATCTCAGAATACTATAAACCGGATGATGCTATACAACAGAAAGATTTTGAAAATATTTTGCGTACACATAGTCTGAACAGATTGATGAAATTTCTAAAAGGAAATATGGGAGCAGAGTTTTCAAAAAATACGCAGACACATATGAGAATGATAGATGGTTTTTATTTTTCAACCAGATATCCTGGTGACGATAGCATAGAGATAGATGGTGATGATGTGGAAACCTGTAATGATGCGATAGAATTGTGCAGAAAAGAAGTTTTAGAGTTAGAACGAAAGTTAAAAAAGGATGAGGTATAAACAGAAATCACGTTACGTAATACAGAAAATCTACTATGAATATCGTTGATACTGTATTTGAAATGAAAGACGGCAAGATCTCATGAGCCTGATCTCAGAGAATAGAAAAGAGGCTGTTGCACTAATTGCTTATGCAGTGTGACAGCCTTGTGTATTGTGAACTGAAAATTTGTTACTGAAATGTAAGAAATAAATTTTTAACAACCGTAGCAAGAATTCCCTCACCTCTATAGGTGATGGGATGAATTGCACATTCGAGCATATCTGACTTAAGTTTCGAGCATATCTGCTCAAATTCATAAAAAATTTTAGAGATAAAATGAAACTTGACGAACGATATGAATGTGGATATAATAGGTTCAGAAATAAAAAAATTGGAATTTTTAACCGGATTTGACCGGCCCTGATATTGCTAAGGAGGAACATGTTATCATGAAAATCGGAAATGATATTTATTATGTAGGTGTAAATGATCATCAGATAGATCTGTTTGAAGGTCAGTATGTAGTGCCAAACGGTATGTCCTATAACTCATATGTGATCATGGATGAAAAGATCGCAGTTATGGATACTGTAGATGCTAATTTCAAAGATGAATGGCTTGAAAATGTAGCCAGAGTCCTGGACGGTGCGAAACCGGATTATCTGGTAGTACAGCATATGGAGCCGGATCATGCCGCAAATATCGAGAACTTCATGAAAGCATATCCTGACACAATCGTAGTTGCAAATACCAAGACCTTCACTATGATGGGAAATTTCTTCAGAAACCTGAATCTGGACGGAAAGAAACTGGTGGTTGCAAACGGTGACAGCCTGACACTTGGAAAACATGTGCTGACTTTCGTATTTGCACCAATGGTTCACTGGCCGGAGGTTATGGTTACATATGACAGTACTGATAAGGTTCTGTTCTCAGCAGACGGTTTCGGTAAATTCGGAGCACTTGACGTAGAAGAAGACTGGGACTGCGAAGCTCGCCGTTACTATATCGGAATCGTTGGAAAATACGGTGCACAGGTTCAGAAGCTTCTGAAAGCTGCCGCAACTCTGGATATCCAGACAATCTGTCCGCTTCATGGTCCAATCCTCACAGAGAACTTGGGACATTACCTTGAGAAATATGATATCTGGTCCTCCTACAAAGTAGAGAGCGAAGGTGTTGTGATCGCCTATACATCTGTTTACGGAAACACAAAGAAAGCAGTAGAACTTCTGGCACAGAAACTGGAAGAAAAAGGTTGCCCGAAAGTAACTGTATTTGACCTTGCAAGAGATGACATGGCAAAAGCAGTGGAAGATGCTTTCCGTTACGGCAAACTGGTACTTGCCACAATTACATACAACGGAGATATTTTCCCGTTTATGCGTACCTACATAGAGAACCTTACAGAACGCAGCTACCAGAACCGTACCATCGGTCTCATCGAAAACGGAAGCTGGGCACCTGCAGCAGCAAGAATCATGCAGGGAATGTTTGAAAAGAGTAAAAATATCACATGGCTTGAAAATAATGTAAAGATCACTTCTTCCTTAAGCGAAGCAAACGAAGCAGAGATTGAGGCCATGGCAGAGGAACTCTGCAAATAATTGATAATTGTAAACAGCAGGATCGAAAGATTCTGCTGTTTTTCAGAATAAGATAAACCCGGTTACTGAGAACGGAGTGCACAAGTAAATAAACCCGTAAGAGAAAGGCAGGAACAAAGCATGACAGTAGCAGAAGTTGTAAGGAAAATGGTAGAGTATTCCAAGGGAGATCTTCATGACATCAACCATTTCATGAAAGTATACGCATATGCAAAAACAATCGCAGAGGGCGAAAATCTGTCACCGGAGCAGCAGAAGCTGGTGGAGGTTACTGCGGTTGTCCATGATATTGCCTGCCCTCTCTGCAGAGTAAAATACGGAAATGCCAACGGTAAACATCAGGAGGAAGAAAGTGCGGCACTGATAGAGGAATTTTTTGTAGATTCAGATCTGCCGAAAGAATTTGTAGATCGTGTTTCTTATATTGTAAGTCATCATCATACAATAACCGGAATCGACGGTATTGATTATCAGATCATGATAGAGGCAGATTATCTGGTAAATGCAGATGAGAGTAATTTTTCCGGAAACAATGTGAGAAACATGCTGGAAAAAGTATTCAAAACAGAGACAGGAAAATTCCTGCTCCAGTCTATGTATCAGAAGAGATTGAATGCTGAAGAATAAAAGGAAAACATTAAGAAAGATTATGAGTGATAAAAACCGGTGCAGAAATGTGCCGGTTTTTTTTGTGGGAAAATCCAGGGATTATAATTTGTTTGTATTACAATTATATGCGGACGAGAAGTTATAATAACTATAAAAATTCGGTACCTGAAAATTTATTTAAAAGATATGAAACTTTTCTCTATAATTCCCCATCTAATAAGTGTAAAACAAAACAACAAAGCTTCATTCGAATGAAACATATTTGTAAAAACATAAGAGCTACTGGACATGAAGTAAACAGTAACATATAAAACTCTAAGCAAGGAGGATCAGCATTTGATACAGTTGGTAAAACGTTCCATTTCAGGAGATGCGGATGCATTTCTGGAACTGATGGAAAAGAATTCTCTGGCAATGTACAAGGTGGCGCGGGGAATCCTGGATAATGATGAGGATGCCGCAGATGCCATGCAGGATACCATACTTACCTGCTTTGAAAAAATACATACACTGAAGAATCCGGAATATTTTAAAACCTGGATGATTCGTATTCTGATCAATGAATGCAATAAAATCCACAGACATTATAAAAACTTCAGCAGAGCCGAAGAACTTCCGGAAGTTCCCGGACAGGATATGTCCATTGAGGAATTTGAGTTCAAGGAAATGCTTGGAATGCTGGACGAATCCTACAGGATCATACTGGTTCTGTATTATGTAGAGGGATTTCGGATCGCAGACATTGCTTCTATATTAAATATGAATGAAAACACCGTAAAAACCAGACTGGTCAGAGCCCGTATGCAGCTAAAGCAGGAATATACTTCAGCAGAAGATAATATTCAGAAGAAGAGACTGCAGCAGAAAAAAAAGAAAAACAGAGAATTCACAGGTATAGCAGAAGGTTTGCAGAATATCAGAATGAAAATCTGAGAACAGGATCAGTAACAGCAGGAAACAT
The DNA here is from genome assembly GCF_964240315.1 of Blautia sp. Marseille-P2398. Lineage (NCBI taxonomy): Bacteria > Bacillati > Bacillota > Clostridia > Lachnospirales > Lachnospiraceae > Blautia > Blautia sp. Marseille-P2398. The sequence continues at coordinate 42,944 of NZ_CAXSTD010000020.1, read as the reverse complement.
AACAGTAAGTTCAAGAAAGGAATGAAGTGATCATGGCGAAGAAGTTGGATTTTGATAAAGAAAAGAATAACAGAAATGACAATGCGATAGAGGAAATCATGCAGGCAGAGTTTCCATTGCCAAAGCAGGCAGAAGATGCAAAAAACGAAGCATTTTCCAGAATCAGAGAAATGGCAGCAGCTTCTGGACATACGGAAAATACAGAGAATATGGTGCAAAGATTACAGGAGAAATCAACAGAAAAATCAACAGGAAGTTCCGGAAAGAAATCCACAGGAACAGCAAAATCGCACAAGAAATTCAAAACAGTATACAAAACAGCTTTGGGACTGACTGCAGCTGCAGCTGTATTTTCAACAGTATGTATCACAAATCCGGCATTTGCAGAGAACATCCCTCTGGTTGGAAATGTATTTAAGCAGCTCGGTAATTCCATGGGATTTTATGGCGATTATTCGAAATATGCAAAGCAGTTGACAGATTCTGCAGAAGATGCAGAGTTGGCAGATACTGATGAAAGTCAGGAGGACGGAGGTAATCCTCAAAGTGCTCAGGCTGAGGATCAGAATACAACAGAAAATAACAATGCAGATAAAACGAAAGACAATGAATCATACAGTAAAACAGTAGATGGAACAACTGTCACGCTTTCAGAAGTATACTGTAATGAAATGGCTCTGTACCTGTCCATGACAATCCATACAGAGGATAAATTTCCGGATACATTCATTACACCTGATGGAAAACCCAATATTAAGCTCAGCGAGAATTCTACAGTGAAATATGATTACATGGATGAAAAAAGTAATCTGTTCAATGCTTATCTGGATGGAAAAATGCTGGATGATAACACCTATGCAGGAGTTTTGCGTATTCCTGTAGAAGATATGACAGTGGATGATGCAGGATGGACAAAATTTTATGAGGTGCGTAACGCATTTTTCAAAGAAAAAGGGATTGATGTAGATTCTGAGGACTTTAGTTTTGATAAGCTAGCCCAGGCACTGGGAATGGATGAATACAGTGATGAGAAGCTTCCTCAGGTGGGAGGTCCGGCAATCAGCGATTATGTCAAAGACATCAAAGTACCTGACAGGTTTACCATGGAGCTGGATCTGAAAGATATTGTGGGCGCTCTTCCGGAGAATCAGGATACCACCCCGGATATCCCTCAGGATCTGCGGGATGAATATAATCAGAAAATGGAAGAGCATGGAATCAGCACAGACGATGCAGATTATGAGAGCCTGACAGAAGAGCAGAAGAATCTGGAGCATCAGTTTTTCACTGAGATGTGGAATGAGTATTATGAACGATATCCTGAGGCAAACGAAGGTGATAACAGATATAACTCATGGACACTAAAAGGTGACTGGAAGTTCAACGTAGATGTAGAGAAAAATACTTCCGATACGGTTGAAAAGGATGTAAATGTGGTAGATGAAAATGGAGATGGTGTTCTCTCCATTACGAAAACACCATTTGAGATCACTATGAAAATGCAGGATCCGGAAACAAAATATGTTGCTGTTATGCTGGATGCCAATGGAGATATACTGCCAGATGGCGGAGTGGCAAACGGTAATGCGGACACCTATGCAATACAGGACAGGGATGTTTCCACAGTATATATCTATCTTTGCGACTACTATGAGTATATGGACGAGCTGAAAGGCTACTACTGGTCCGATGACTACGAAGAAAAAGCAAAGACCAAGACCTTCAAACAGCTCCTGGATGAGCGGGCAGTTGCCGGTACAGAAGTACATTTTGATACAGATAAATAATGATAATAAGTTTCTTTTGGAACCTGATATCAAATGATAAAGTACAATAACTGAAACTGCATCTTCCTAATTTTCTACAGGAAGATGCTGTTTTAGTTATTTTGATAAAAAAGGTCAGAAAAACAGTAGAATCTGAGCCAGGTTAATGTTACAATGTAGGCGTCTCAAAAAAAGAGTGCAGAAGGGAGCCAAAACAAAATGGACTACGCAAAAGAATCTTTAAAAATGCATTATGACTTAAAAGGTAAAATTGAGGTTGTATCAAGAGCCAAAGTAGATTCCAAAGATGCTTTAAGCCTTGCTTACACACCGGGTGTTGCTCAGCCTTGTCTGGAGATCCAGAAGGATGTAAACAAGAGTTATGATCTGACAAGACGCTGGAATACAGTTGCTGTTGTAACAGACGGAACCGCGGTACTTGGACTGGGAGATATCGGACCGGAAGCAGGTATGCCTGTTATGGAAGGCAAATGTGTACTCTTTAAAGAATTCGGCGGTGTAGATGCGATTCCGCTCTGCGTCCGCAGTAAAGATGTTGATGAGATCGTTAAGACAGTAAGTCTTCTGGCCGGATCCTTTGGAGGAATCAACCTTGAGGATATTTCCGCACCGAGATGTTTTGAAATCGAAAGGAAACTGAAAGAATGCTGTGATATTCCGATCTTCCACGATGACCAGCACGGAACAGCAGTTATCACACTTGCAGGTGTTATCAATGCGCTGAAACTGGTTGGCAAGAAGCTTGATGAAGTGAAGATCGTTACTTCCGGAGCAGGTGCTGCAGGTATCGCTATCATCAAACTGTTAATGTCCATGGGACTTAAAAACGTAATCATGACAGACAGAAAGGGTGCAATCTACGAAGGCAGAGAAGGATTAAACCCGATCAAAGAAGAGATGGCTAAGATCACAAACTTCAACAAAGAGAAAGGTACTCTTGCAGAAGTGATCAAAGGCGCAGACATCTTCATCGGTGTATCCGCACCTGGAACACTGACACAGGATATGGTCCGCTCAATGGCAAAAGATCCTATCATCTTTGCATGTGCAAACCCGGTACCTGAAATCTTCCCTGACGAAGCAAAAGCAGCAGGCGCAGCAGTGGTATCCACAGGACGTTCTGATTACCCGAACCAGGTAAACAACGTACTCTGCTTCCCGGGACTTTTCCGTGGTGTACTGGACGCAAGAGCATCAGATGTTAACGATGAAATGAAAGTTGCAGCAGCATATGCAATCGCAGGTCTGGTAAGTGACGAAGAATTAACAGCGGAATATATTCTTCCGGCAGCCTTTGACCCACGTGTAAAAGACGCTGTAGCTAAAGCTGTAGCAGAAGCAGCAAGAAAATCAGGCGTAGCAAGGATTTAAGCAAATAGAATAATGAAGCCCTCTGTTTTCATGTGAGCAGCATGCAGACGGAGGGCTTTTTTGTGTTATAGGAAATTACTCCGTAATGTTCCTATAACACAAAAAGGCCCTCCGGGCAGGATCGCACTGCGACGGAGAGGAATTATGTCGCTGAAGCGACCCGCCGCAGGCGGAGAATCCTGCAAGCAGGATTCTTTTACAGAATATCCAATCTGACCTCTAAAAAATTCAAAAAATTGGTCATTGAAATAATGACACATTTCGCGTATGATAACTTCAACATATTGATGCGTCAATATATAAAAATCTGATAGTGAGAATCAAACAGGCAATCTGGCTTATTGATATGAGCTTTCTATCAGATCATATGAGAGGGGACAGTTATTATGAATACTCAGAACAGCACAATTACAAAACTTGCAGAGACAGCTCTTATGGCTGCGTTATGCTATGTATCTTTTACATTCCTGCAGATTAAGATCCCTGTACCGGGCGGTGATGCAACATCCATCCATATCGGAAATGCATTCTGCGTACTGGCAGCACTTCTGATCGGCGGTGTATACGGCGGATTATCCGGTGCCATCGGAATGGGAATCGCAGACCTGATGGATCCTGTATATATCACAGGCGCACCAAAGACATTTATACTGAAATTCTGTATTGGCCTTATCACAGGTCTGGTAGCACATAAGATTGCAAAGATTAATGAAAGTACAGATAAGAAATACGTTTTCAAATGGAGTGTGATTGCCTCTGTAGCAGGTCTTGCGTTTAATGTTGTGGCAGATCCGATCGTAGGATATTTCTACAAACAGTATATTCTCGGACAGCCTCAGGAACTGGCACAGGCACTTGCAAAAATGAGTGCTGTAGCGACATTATTCAATGCAGTTGTTTCGGTGATTCTGGTAGCAGTGATCTACAATGCAGTACGTCCGGTACTGATCAAGAGCCATCTGCTTACAATCACCGGTAAGAAAAAAGAACAGGCAGCATAAACGGAAACAAAATGAATAAGACATAATAAAACAGCATTTCGGGTGCAGAACCTGAAATGCTGTTTTATTATGTTACAGGAAATTATTCCGTAATGTTCTGCGCAGAAGTTTTTACTTGTCTGACGAAGGAAAAACAGGCACAAGCCATAGGATACAATTCAAAGAGTATGCACTTTTTTGACCTCAAAGTAGCACTTTTTTGGACATAGTGTAATAAGATAGAAAAAAGAAATTGTGCATATTTAACAAATGACGAAAAAGAAAGATAAAAAAATTCAAACTTATGCGAAAAAGGTCTTGCTATTTCAGAAACAAAGTGGTATTATACAACTATCAAAAAACCTTATGCGCAAAAGGTAAAAAGAAACAGTTAAAAAAATGACGAGGTGACGAAAATGAAGAAAAAAGTATTTGCAACACTTTTAGCAGTATCTATGATCGCATCAATGGTTCCGGCAGCAGTATCCGTACAGGCAGCAGACGGTGACAGTATTCGTCTTGTAAACGGTAAGATCGAAGTTGACGCTCAGCTGAAGAAATTAGCTGAAATGTATGAGAAAGAAACAGGAACTAAAGTAGAAATCGAATCCATGGGCGGCGGAATCGATATCCAGGGTACTCTGAAAGGATACTACCAGTCAGATAACATGCCTGACATCTTCGTAAACGGTAGTGGAGCAGACTTTGCTAACTGGACAGATATGTTAGTAGATATGAGCGATCAGGAATGGGCTTCTGATACAGATGCAGCTTATGTTGATGAGAGCCAGGGTACAATCGGTTTCCCATATACAACAGAAGCAATCGGTCTTGCATATAACAAAGACATCCTTGATAAAGCGGGAATTGATCCTTCCACATTAACAAGTCCGGATGCAATCAAAGAAGCATTTGAGACAATTGATTCCAAGAAAGATGAACTTGGACTGACAGCAGTTGTAGGTTATGCAGCAGAACCAGTTAACCTTTACTGGTCAACAGGTAACCATTTATTTGGTACATATCTGGATGAAGGTCTTGACAGAGATGACACTACTTACATTGACATGCTCAATGATGGCGGTAAACTTGACGAAGGCCGTTTCACAGATTTCGCTAACTTTGTAGGTCTTCTGAACCAGTATTCAGATCCTGCGCTCCTTGTTTCCGGTACATATGATCAGCAGATTCTGAACTTCTCATCCGGTAAATATGCATTTGTTACACAGGGATCTTGGATCGGTGCAACAATGGTTGGTGATGACGCTGACGCTTACAAAGAAGCTGGTAACTTCGAAGTTGGTATGATCCCGTACGCATTCGAAGATGGACAGGATACAATCCTTACAAGCTCCCCATCCTGGTGGTCCGTATACAAAGATGGTAATGTAGAAGCAGCAGAAGCATTCCTTCAGTGGCTGACAACAGACGAAGCTCAGGAAGTCCTCGTAAAAGAAGCTGGATTCGTAAGTCCATTCAAATCCTGCACAATCGTAGGCGACGATCCGTTTGCTCAGACAATTACTGATTATCAGAAAGCAGAAAAGACATCCGCATGGCACTGGTCAATTCCAGGTTTCAAAGAAGGTATCGCACAGAACTATACAGGTCAGGTATTTGCTGACTATGCATCTGGAAGCCTTGATGAAGCTGGATTTGTAAAGACAATGCAGCAGGTTCTTGAAAGTGCATATGCAAACTAATAATTGAAACTTATGGGCGGCGCTTATGTTGCCGCCCACTTTTATTTGCGCTGCATACCTGAGTAAAGGTCCGGCAGACCTTTACCCAGGTACGCAAAAAGTTTAAGACGCATTGATTTTTGCTTTGAAATAAGAAATAGGAAGGATGAAGGCAAAATGAATACAAACAGTGCTAGTAAAAAAGCAATTTCCATGGTATGCCTGATAGCCGGTATTATTTTACTGGCAGCAGCATTGATTCAGGATATTTCCGGAAGCGGAGCTGGCTGGAGAGGTCCGGCGCTGATCATCGGTGCAATTGGCATCTTACTGGGAATGTATTTATTCCCAACATTAAAACATCACAGAAGCATCGTTAACTTTATATTTGTATTTCCGTTGTTATTTACATTTGTAGTAACAGTTATTATTCCATTATGCCTTGGTGTATTCTATTCCTTTACAGACTGGAATGGAATCAAGATGACAGGATTTATAGGATTTGCAAACTATAAGGCAATGTTCAGTGAACCAAGTTTCCTCTGGTCACTGATCATCACAATTCTGTTTGTAGTTCTGAATATGGTTCTGGTAAATGTAGTAGCGTTTATGCTTGCATTACTCTGTACCTCTAAGATTAAGGGACTCTCATTCTTCAGAGCTTCCTATTTCCTGCCAAACCTGATCGGCGGTATCGTACTTGGTTATGTATGGCAGTTCGTATTTAACAACGTACTGATCAAGATGACAAATAATATTTCACTTCTGTCAAAGACAAACACAGCTATGATGGCTATCATCGTTGTTTATATCTGGCAGTATGCAGGTTATATCATGCTGATCTATGTAACAGGTCTGACACAGGTACCTAAAGATGTACTGGAAGCATCTCAGATCGATGGCGCAAATGCTGTTACAACATTATTTAAGATTAAGATTCCGATGATCGCAGCTACAATTACAATCTGTACATTCCTTACCTTAACATCAGCATTCAAACAGTTCGATGTTAACATGGCTTTGACAAATGGTACAGGTTCTGTCGCAAGTTTCTTCGGAAACTATCTGACAAACGGTACTCAGATGCTGGCTCTGAATATTTACAATACAGCAATCTCCAAGAACAATTATGCACTTGGTCAGGCGAAAGCTATTCTGTTCTTCATTATCCTGGCTGCTGTATCTATTATTCAGGTTAGAATTTCCAATAAGAAGGAGGTTGAAATGTAATGGTTACGAAGAAAACTCCAAAGGTAGTGCTTACAGCTGTTGCGATTGTTATCGCAGCGTACATATTATCTCCTTTCTATCTGGTACTTATTAATACATTTAAGAATGCAAACGGTATTGTTGCAAATCCTGTAAGCTTTGCAGGTGCAAGCTTTGCACAGTTTAAGACAAATATTTCAAACGTTGTCAACAACTCCAACTTCAGTTTCTGGAGTGCATTCGGAACATCTGCGATCATTACAGTTGTTTCCCTTGTATTACTTGCTTTATTCGGTGGTATGGCTGCATGGGTTATCTGCCGTAACAAGACAAAATGGTCCACAGCTATTTACATGACATTCATCGCATCCATGACAATTCCTTTCCAGGTAGTTATGCTTCCTCTGGTTTCTACATTCCGTGATGTAGGTAAATTCCTTGGAATCAACATGCTTCAGTCTGTTCCTGGTATTGTATTTGCATACTGTGGATTCGGTGGTGCTATGACAGTATTTATCTTAACTGGTTTTATTAAAGGTATTCCATATGAACTGGAAGAAGCAGCAGCGATTGACGGATGTTCTCCTGAGGGAACTTTCTTCCGCATTATCCTTCCGCTTCTGAAACCGGTTATTGTTACTGTTACTATTCTGAATGGTATGTGGATCTGGAACGATTACCTTCTTCCTTCTCTGATGTTAGGACAGAATGGTAAGGTTAAGACTCTTCCGGTTGCTGTACAGGCGTTTGTTGGTTCTTATGTTAAGCAGTGGGATCTGATCCTTACTGCAGCACTCCTGGCAATGATTCCGATGATCATCGTATTCCTGCTTGCTCAGAAGCAGATTATGAATGGTATGGTTGAGGGTGCTATTAAATAGGCTTGCAAATACTTTTTGAATAGCTGTCGTTTCCTCATTTATTGGGGACGACAGCTTTTTTATGGTTTCAAAGGGGACGCGAAGAAAAATAAATGTTTTGAACCACGGCTGCGGGGGCAGGAACTCTAAGCCTTTGGAAATTTGCTAAAACCATGCCAGAAAAATTCAAACTCGCTTCGCTCAGACAGTGAATTTTTCTGACATAACGCAAATTCCCAAAGACTAAGAGTTGCTACACCCCCTGTAGATGTGGTTAAAAACATTTATTTTTCTTCGCTGTGAACTGGCTGGGACTGTGAATGATAGTATGGAAGTGTGTTATCAGATATGGAGTGGAGAAAAAACGGAACAGAAACGGAATAGAAAATGGTAGTATAAATTTATTGATATGGGGTTGAAATGTTGGGGGTTTTATAGTAATGTAGGTGATACAACGCTTAAGGCGAGGGCTGTCTCGGGACAGTCTGTTTTTGTGAAGAAGGATGAGGAAAAGTTTTATGGAGAGGACGAAAGAAAGGTCATCGTTTCGTAAGAAGTTTATCGGTGACAGGAAGTTTTATATGATGGTTCTGGCTGTGGCTGTTCCGATCATGATTCAGAATGGAATTACGAATTTCGTGAGTCTGCTGGATAATATTATGATCGGGCGGATCGGTACGGAGCAGATGTCGGGGGCTTCCATTGTGAATCAGTTGATTTTTGTCTATAATCTGTGCATTTTCGGAGGGGTATCCGGAGCGGGTATTTTCACGGCACAGTATTTTGGACAGAAGGATCACGAGGGTGTGAGGCAGACATTCAGGTATAAGTTCTGGATGGCTGTGATTCTGACGATTGGAACGATTTTGCTGTTTTTTACTGTTGGAGAGAATCTGATCAGTATGTATCTTCAGGGAGAGGGTACTGCGCAGCAGATCGCAGATACGCTTAAGTATGGAAAGCAGTATCTGGATATTATGCTGTTGGGATTGCCGCCGTTTATGATGGTGCAGATTTATTCCAGTACTCTGAGAGAGTGCGGAGAGACTGTTCTGCCAATGAAAGCCGGGGTTGTGGCAATCTGTGTGAATCTGTTGTTTAATTATCTGTTGATCTATGGTGTATTTTTCTTCCCTAGACTGGGTGTGAGAGGTGCGGCAATCGCAACTGTGCTGTCACGTTATGTGGAGGCGGCAATTGTAATAGGCTGGACACACAGGCATACGGAGAAGAATGCATTTGCAAAGGGGCTGTACAGCACGCTTAAGGTTCCTGCGAATCTGACAAAGAAGATTCTGGTCAAGGGTACACCGCTGTTGTTTAATGAGACTTTATGGGCTTCTGCCATGGCGATGCTGACTCAGTGTTATTCGATTCGAGGGCTGAATGTGGTTGCTTCGCTGAATATTTCCAATACCATCAACAATGTGTTTAATATTGTGTTTATTGCGCTGGGAGATTCTGTTGCGATTATTGTGGGACAGCTTCTGGGTGCGGGAGATATGAAGAAAGCGAGAGATACAGATAACAAGATGATCGCGTTCTCAGTGATGTGTTGTACCTGTGTGGCAATGGTGATGTTTGTTATGGCGCCGCTGTTTCCAATGCTTTATAATACCAATGATGAGGCAAGGGAGCTGGCGAAGTATCTGATTATGATCACTGCATTCTTTATGCCGCAGAATGCGTTTTTGCATGCAACCTATTTTACTCTGCGTTCCGGTGGGAAGACGATTATTACGTTCCTGTTTGACAGTGTGTTTATCTGGTGCGTCAGTGTGCCAATCGCGTTTGTGCTGAGTCGTTATACAGGGATTCATGTGCTTGTGATTTATGCATGTGTGCAGCTGGCGGATTTGATTAAGTGTGTGATTGGATTTGTGCTGGTTAAGAAGGGTGTGTGGCTGCAGAATATTGTTTCATCATGATAAAAATTTTCAATAACATTTGGCTTGACTAACCGATATACTATAGTGTATTATCAGAAAAAATATTTATATTCTCTTTGCACTGCATTACATTCAACAGAATGCGAGATCAACAGTACAAACTGAGCAGGCGATGCCCGAGATGCTCGAGGGCGTGGGGCCGGGCCGCGCGAAGCGGCAGCAGATATGAAAATTTTCAGACATATCTGTGGGACAGTGTATGTTCCGCAGGTGTGTCTTTTTGTTTTCTGAAAAGTATGTTTTGGAAAGATTTTCTTTTAGAGGGATTTTTTTAGGAGGATTTTCTGAGACAGGTGCAGTTCCGAAATACAAAAAGACCCCTGTAAGACCGCACTTTGATAAGTCACAGAAAGGAAATATGTTTTCTGACTGTGGCGCAATGTATGTGACATAAGAAGAACCTGTAAACTCAAATATAGGAAAGTACAAAAGCTTATATATTTGAAAAGAAAATTTAGGAGGTCCTGGTTATGGAACAGACAAAAAAATTAAACATGACAGCAATGTCAGACAAGACAAACAGTAACACGACAGCTAAGAAGGAAGAGCCTGCATGGGAACATAAGGTGGCAATGAAGGTATCAGGTGTGAGTATTGCAGTAAACCTGTTACTTTCCTTATTTAAATTACTTGCCGGAATTCTGGCACATTCAGGTGCCATGATCTCAGATGCGATTCATTCAGCATCTGATGTGGGAAGTACTTTCGTAGTAATAGTCGGTGTGAATTTATCCAGCAAAAAATCCGATAAGGAGCATCAGTATGGACATGAGCGGATGGAATGTGTATCTTCCATTATTTTGTCCGGGTTACTTCTGGCAACCGGTATCGGAATCGGCATGAGTGGAATTGAGAACATTATTAAGAGTACTTCAGGAGCAAGCATTGCAATTCCCGGAACATTGGCACTGATTGCGGCAGTTGTTTCTATTGTAGTGAAGGAGTGGATGTTCTGGTATACCAGAAGTGCTGCGAAGAAAATAAATTCCGGTGCACTGATGGCGGATGCATGGCACCATCGTTCAGATGCAATGTCTTCTGTTGGTGCATTTATCGGTATCTTGGGTGCAAGACTTGGCTTCCCGATCCTGGATCCGATTGCCAGTGTTGCAATCTGTGTACTGATCGTGAAAGCATCTGTGGATATTTTCAGAGATGCAATTGATAAGATGGTTGACCATTCCTGCGATGAGGCAACAGAAGAGAGCATGAGAGAAGTGATCATGGGAGTGAAAGGAGTGAAGGGAATCGACCTTCTCCAGACACGATTATTTGGTTCTAAGATGTATGTGGATATTGAAATCTCAGCAGATGGTGAGATTCCACTGAATGAGGCACATGACATTGCGGAAAATGTTCATCATAGTATAGAGAAGAATTTTAAAAATGTAAAACACTGTATGGTTCATGTGAATCCGGTGAATGAGTAAATAAAAAGCGAGACTGTCCGAAGTATAATCTGGGCAGTCTTGTTTTTTATTGGATAATCATCTATGCTATAAGCAAAACTCGTATTATCTGTTCTTTGTATGGCAGTAAGTCTGGGAAGCGTACAGAAAATACAGGTAGCGAAAGGACTGCTATAGAATAGCAGAAATCACTTTTTTATTGAGAAACAGATAAATTTATTTGTTTGACTGGAAATTTTACGTAAATATAACATGGACATTCCATGGAATTGATATTCAAAGTTTATAATTCTAAACGTTATGGGATGTCAGAGTCAAAAGGTTTGATAAATTTTGCCACTGATATCACGAATAAAAAGAGTGAGGAATTATCCGAATGAAAAAACAACAGAAAAAGACAAAAGAAATTACGGTACCTGTATATATGATGAACAGAGAACTGTCCTGGCTGAAGTTTAATGAGAGAGTTTTAAATGAGGCGGGAAATCCAAGAGTTCCGCTTGCAGAGAGACTGACATTTGCCGCTATTTATCAGTCAAATCTGGATGAATTTTACAGAGTCAGAGTCGGAACTCTGATGGATCAGATGGAAGCATCTGAAGTAATACGTGAGAATAAAACAAACATGACCAGTGAAGAACAGGTAACTGCAATCATTCAGGCCACCAGAGATCTGGATCAGAAAAAGGCAGCTATCTATGAACAGCTGATGGGAGAACTGGAGCCTTACGGAGTGCGTCTGATCAATTTTAACAGATTATCGGCAGAGGAAGGCAAGCTTCTGGAAACATATTTTGATCAGGAGATCGCACCGTATCTGTCTGCAAATATTGTGAGCAAACAGCAGCCATTTCCATTCCTGAAAAATAAAAATATTTATGCAGTGGCATCACTGATGAGCAAGGGTGGAAAAACAAAAACAGCTATTATCCCTTGCAGTAATACTGTATTCAGACGTTTGATCGATATTCCTACAAGAAAAGGGACTTTCATGCTTTCAGAGGAACTGATTCTTCATTTTCTGCCGAAAATGTTTAAGAGTTATGAGATCAGGGAGAAAGCGCTGCTCCGTATTACCAGAAATGCAGATATTGATACAGAAACCATTTATGATGAGGATCTGGATTACAGGGATGCAATGGAGAATCTGATCAAGCAGAGAAGACGAATGAATCCTGTAAGAATGGAATTATCCAGAGAATTAAATAAAAAGATGATAAGTTCACTCTGTAAGGAGCTTCATGTGGATAAAGAACACGTATTTTTGACCAGGGTTCCGCTTGATATGTCCTTTGTATTCGGACTTCAGGGATATCTGAGGAATACTGCCCAGGACAAACTTTTCTATCAGAGAAGAACTCCCAGAATGACACCGGAGCTAGATGACAAGAGTGCCCTGATTCCACAGATCATGAAGAAAGATGTACTGTTATCCTATCCATTTGAAAATATCAGATCTTTTATTAATCTTCTGAATGAGGCTGCAAAGGATGATTCTGTTGTATCCATCAAGATGACATTATATCGTCTGGCGGACAAGAGCCAGATTGTAGATGCTCTGGTGGAAGCAGCAGAAAACGGAAAAGAAGTTGTTGTACTTGTAGAGCTGAGAGCCAGATTTGATGAGGAAAGCAATATTGAATATTCCAGAAAACTGGAAGAAGCTGGCTGCAGAGTAATCTATGGACTGAATGGATATAAAGTACATTCCAAGCTGTGCCTGATCTCCAGAAAAACAGATAAGGGTGTGTCCTATATTACACAGATCGGTACAGGTAATTATAATGAAAAAACATCTGCACTTTATACAGACCTGTCGCTGATCACAGCAAACCAGGAAATCGGAAAAGAAGCAGCAGAAGTGTTTGCGGCACTTCTGAAAGGGGAAGTTGTTGAGAAATCCAATCTTCTTCTGGTTGCACCGAAATGTCTGCAGAACAGAGTTCTGGATATGATACAGGAAGAAATCGACCAGGTGAAACAGGGAAAGGAAGGCTATATTGGAATCAAGATCAATTCCCTGACAGATAAGGTGATCATCAATAAACTGGTGGAAGCATCTCAGGCAGGAGTAAAGATAGAGATGGTCGTCAGAGGTATCTGCTGTCTGATTCCGGAGATTAAGGGATATACAGAGAATATCAAGGTTGTAAGTATTGTAGGCCGTTATCTGGAGCATTCCAGAATCTACCGTTTCGGTACAAAAGAAAGAGAAAAAATATATATTGCATCTGCTGACTTTATGACAAGAAATACAGTCCGTCGTGTGGAGGTGGCTGCTCCGGTTCTTAATGAGAAATTAAAGGAACGTCTGGACTGGATGTTCGAGACCATGATGAATGATGATGAAAAAGGAAAGAGACTGACAGAAACAGGAAATTATGCAGACAGAAGCCTGAATGATGTCAAACTCAATTCCCAGGAAATCTTTTATGCCATGGCATACAGCAATGCGGAGAAGACCCAGAAAAAAAGAGAAGATTGAAAAGTAGAAGATTAAGAAGAAATATTTGTTGACAATATTGTAGATTGCCTGAAAAAGATACTATGTGGATCAGTATAATAGATTCATATAGTATCTTTTTGATTACTTCTATGATTACTTTTGATCATCCGAGATAAAACGAAAACGCCCGAAACCCAGTAAATACAAGGCTTTCGAGCGTTTTTAAGAGCAGGGGATGAGAGAATCGAACTCCCACCAAAGGTTTTGGAGACCCCTATCATACCATTTGACCAATCCCCTATCAAAACCAACTTGTAAAATTTCTTTTACTGTTGCAATTATACATATAAAAGCAACGATTGTCAAGCTTATTGTGCATTTTTATTATAAAGAATTTTACAAAGAAAGAGCGGAGATGGAGGGATTTGAACCCTCGCACCGGTTGCCCGGCCTGCCGCATTTCGAGTGCGGTCCCTTCAGCCTCTTGGGTACATCTCCATATTAAGATTAGAAACAGTTCTGAAGTGTAACTGGAACTGTTTTTTATTATATAAGGAATCTACGGAAAGGTCAATTCTTTTTTTATTGACGAATTGGTTTTGCTGTAATAAGATAATAACAAAATGCGGTTGTGTACCCTCTGGATTGCTATTGTCTGGGGATAATAAGCAGCTGCGAGGAAAGCAGATAGGTGACGATTATGACAGATAAGAAGAAAACAATTCTGGAGGCTGTGGAGAAGCTGACAGATACTTACCGTAAAGAAGAACTCTTTCTGGGAAAGGACAGAGAACGTCTTCCAAATAAGAAAGAGATTATTAACTTCATTAAAGATATGAGGTCTATTATTTTTCCCGGATATTTCAGTGTGGATTCCAGTGCCAGCGTGTTTCCGGAGCATTATGTGGCATATCGCCTGAATGATCTGTATGACTGCTTGCAGGAGCAGATTGAGATTGCATTTTTATATCAGGGTGAAGAAGAACAGAAGGCCAAAGAACATGCAGAGCAGATTACAGAGCGATTTTTTGCAAATGTTCCGGAAATTCAGCGTATGCTGCTGACTGACCTGCAGGCAGGTTTTGACGGTGACCCGGCTGCCAAGAGTAAAGAGGAGATCATTTTCTCTTATCCTGGATTTTATGCAATTTATGTATACAGACTTGCACATGTTCTGTATCTGGAAAATGTGCCGTTTATTCCAAGAATTATGTCTGAATATGCACATGGTTATACAGGTATCGATATCAATCCGGGTGCTACGATTGGAGAATATTTCTTCATTGACCATGGAACCGGTGTTGTAATCGGTGAGACTACAGAGATTGGAAAGAATGTGAAGTTATATCAGGGCGTGACTCTTGGCGCACTTTCCACCCGTCAGGGACAGCTGCTTGCCAATGTGAAGAGACATCCGACGATCAGAGATAATGTGACGATTTATTCTAACTCTTCTGTGCTGGGCGGTGAGACTGTGATAGGAGAGAATACGATCATCGGAGGTAATACCTTTATTACAGCATCTATTCCGGCAAACACCAAGGTCAGTGCGAAGAGTCCTGAGCTTGTGATCAAGAAACCAAGAAGTTCAGTGGAAGCTACGAATGTATGGGATTGGGAGAACTGATCTCTGGTTAACACTGTAAAATTTTGTTTTCCTGACAGGTTCCATCATATACAGTGAGTCCAGGCTTTCATCGTGGAAAGTAATAAGCAGCAGGTGGAAATTTGCTTATATCAGGAGGAGTGAAAGCTCCTTCTGATAAACTGCGTAGCAGTTATTCGGTATAGAGCTGAGTAGCGAAACGGATAATTTTATCCGCCTGACAA
Source organism: Blautia sp. Marseille-P2398 (assembly GCF_964240315.1). NCBI lineage: Bacteria > Bacillati > Bacillota > Clostridia > Lachnospirales > Lachnospiraceae > Blautia > Blautia sp. Marseille-P2398. The sequence continues at coordinate 27,421 of NZ_CAXSTD010000020.1, read as the reverse complement.
AATTGTCTGCCAGATGATAATTTGTATGTGTTGTTAAAAAAACAGAAAAAAATTTAAATTTAGTGTTGACAAATACAGTTTCATCATATATACTAATCTTCGTTGATGCGACAGAGATGCACAGACAACAAGCTGTGCGGGTGTAGTTCAATGGTAGAACACCAGCCTTCCAAGCTGGATACGTGGGTTCGATTCCCATCACCCGCTTATGCGATAGTGGCGTAGTTGGTAACGCGCGACCTTGCCAAGGTCGAGACCGCGGGTTCGAGCCCCGTCTATCGCTCTTTTAACTGAATATCTGCGGGTGTAGTTCAATGGTAGAACACCAGCCTTCCAAGCTGGATACGTGGGTTCGATTCCCATCACCCGCTTGTGCGATAGTGGCGTAGTTGGTAACGCGCGACCTTGCCAAGGTCGAGACCGCGGGTTCGAGCCCCGTCTATCGCTCTTGGGACTTCGGAGAATCCGAAGTCCTTTTTTTATTCTGATTCAGAATCTGAATCGCTGTAGAAGCTCAGAAGACAGAGACCGCAAATTCCTACCAGACCATATATGATTCTGGAAATCCAGCTCATGCTTCCGAAAAGGAGAGCAACCAGATTCAGATTGAAAAAACCGATCAGTCCCCAGTTAACAGCTCCGATGATGGAAATCGTCAGTGCCGTATATCTTAAACATTTACTTCCCATAAGTCACCATCCTTTCGTCTCCCTGTGGCTGCAGACAGCTCTGACAGGAATCATAAAGCTATTACATTTCATATTGTTCCATGGAAGACAAAAAATATGCACAGCAGGTTCAAATTAATTTTGAATCGCTGTGCATATTTTAACAGAATCAAATAAGTTCCCTGCCTCAATTGAGGAACTCTGTCTGACAATCGGATTATTTTACTTTAAGTATCTGTCTGGCAGTTGCATCCTCATCAAAGGAAAATGCCTCCTGTGCCTGAACCGTTACATCACTCTCATCTGTCAGTGTAAATGCCTGGCATACATTAACGGTCTGTCCGGGCTGAATCTCAGCTGTAAAATGATCAATCGCATCGTCATTATTCTCGGGAATCGCTGCCTCGCAGGATTCTCCATGCTGGTAGGCTTTTAGGCTGACATCAACCATTGCGCTGGATGCAGAGGAAGAATTATTGGTGTAATCGTAATAAACCATAATACATGGATTTCCGGCAAAGTCTTTGGTAATCGTATGTTTGGTATATTTGATCGTAAATTTTTCTGTTGTGAGATTAAGCGTATCATCTGCAGATGCTTCCGATGCATTGGAAGAAGAACCTGAGGAATCTTCACTGTCCATATTGTTGAGGGAATTGTTTATTTCTTCTTCAACACTCTTGAAGTTTGCTGACATGATTTTTACTGTCTCATCATCCAGAGAAACAATTTTCCATCCGGAATCTGTTTTGATCACCGGATAGGTGATATCTGTTTCGGAGAATACATCTTTTTCCACTTTTTTTGCCTGTTCACTCAGAATAGAAGCAAGTTTTGCCTGTGTCTCTTCTTCTGTAAGCTTGTTTCCGGCATAAGCGTTGGAAACGATCTGACGGAGAAATTCAGTGATAGTTGCTTTATAAATATTAGTTCCGTCAATGTAAGTGATATGTGCTGTGACAGAAGCTGTACCATTCTGAATATCAAATCTGTTTTTCGTGATTTTATAAGTCATTTTTTTGTTGATCTCTGAGAAGAAATCTGTGTATGCGGCATCTCGGATATCAGCATTGTCCAGTGCGGTGAGATCACTGCTCTGAATCAGGGATTCCATCGTGTCGAAGTCCATTTTCTTCATGCTGTCAAGAAAATGTTCCACTGCTTTTCGTGGCTGCTGTCGCTGATAGAAATAGAAGCCGGTACCTCCTCCAATGGCGAGAATCAGGATCAGAATGAAAATGATCAGCCCGGCATGTCCTTTTTTATTACTTTTTGTCATATTGCCTCCTGTCTTAGAGTATGCTTGAAAAATGCTTTACGCAAGATGTGCGTCACAATTTGTGGGAATGATTTTTCAAACACACTTTAGAGCGTGTCTGAAAAATCATTCCCGCAATCTGCACGCCCCACTTTGCGGGATATTTCACCCGAATTCAGTTGCCGTAGCCCGCTACGGCGCCCTCATCCGGGCAAAATATCCCACAAATTGTGACGCACATCTTGCAGAAAGCCTTTTTCAGACACACTCTAGAGCATAACTGCTCTGAAACGTATTATGTTAAAAAGTTTCAATTTTATATCTGCGTTACTGAGAAAAAGAGTGAACAGTAACGATATAATTGATTATATCAGAATGCGTTGACAATGGCAATTGTCTTACTTATAATCAAAATTATAGTAATCAGAGTGTAACATCAGAGCGGATAACATAAACAATAATATGCGAAAATACAGAAAGAAGGCGTGGATCTATGAAGTATGAGAGTTCTTTTAAATCAGAAGCAGACGGGCTTGAGATTTCGGTCATGGCACTGATACCGGATAAGAAACCCTATCGTGCAATTGTACAGCTGGTTCATGGAATGAGTGAGCATAAAGATAGATATATCCCGTTTATGCAGTATCTGGCAAAGCTTGGATATGTGGTGGTGATCCATGATCACAGAGGACATGGAAAAAGTGTAAAACATCAGGATGATCTCGGCTTTACATACGGTGGGGGAGCACAGGCGATGCTTCAGGATATCCGGACAGTGAACAGGAAAATCCATGCATACTATCCGGAACTTCCGCTGATCCTGATGGGGCACAGTATGGGCTCGCTGGCAGTGAGGGCATTTGTGGCAGAACATGACAGCTGCGTAGATATGCTGATCGTGTGCGGTTCTCCAAGCTACAATACTGCCATGCCTCTGGGAGTTGCCATTGCAAAGACAGAGAAAGCAGTCTTTGGACCGAGACACAGAAGTAAACTTATCGAAACAATGTCATTTGGTGCAGGGGCAATGAAATTCCGAAAGGATAAGAGATGTACAGCCTGGATCTGTTCTGATCCTGATGTGGCGAAAGAATATGAGGAATCCGAATTGTGTGGTTTCACTTTTACGGACGATGCGTATCTGGCATTATTTGAACTGATGAAGCGTGCCTATGATGTGGAGCATTTTTCCTGTACAAATCCAGATATGCCGGTATTGTTTGTAAGCGGGGCTGAGGATCCCTGTCTGATCAATGTGCGCCATTTTGCAAAGACAGTGCGGGCTATGCGACGGGCCGGTTATAAAGATGTAAAGGGGAAACTGTATCCGGGAATGCGTCATGAAATTCTTAATGAGATCGGCAAGGAGCAGGTTTATCGTGATATTGCTGTCTATATGAGAAAAAAAGGTTTCTGAGTGGATGTATAAAATGGAGAGATATCCGGTTAAACTATAACGATCTGTAACTATTTGTTGTTTGATGGCTGCGAATTGCTATAGAACCATTAAAATCCATTTTAAGAGAGGAGAACCGGATATTGGGAAAAAACAAAATGATATTGTTGCTGATACTTGTTTTCAGCATTGGCTGTGCAGGCTGTACGGAGAAAAATCCGGCGGCAGAACAGGGAGAACTTGTAAAAAATGAGAGACTGTCGGAGCAATTCGGCAGTCTTTCTCGCTGTTAAGGTATAAGACTTTACGTTTGAATAATTGTGCGTCGCATTCTCGTTACTTTAGTGATGAGTTAGACGCGCAAATTTTTTACCAAAAGAAAGAACGGATGTTTACTTCTGGCACTATATGTGCTAAAATATAGCCATAGGTAGTAGAAAAAACAACAGAATCTGAGAAAAGAGTTATCAGGGAGAAATAAAAATGCAGATAATATCCAGTTATGGTGTAGAATTACGAAAACAGAATATCCCGGTCCGCCAGACACTGGAGATCTACCGTTCTGCTGTCAGTTATCTGATTGGGATTTATGTGCAGGTATGGGAAAAATTAGCAGAAATCCCGGATGCAAAGAGGCGTTTTAATGCTGCAGAACATCTGGTACATACTACGAAGAAAAACCATGCCTGTTTTGATTTTGATATCCGGTTCCCAAAGATGCCTTCCTATCTGCGCAGATCTGCCATCCAGCATGCACTGGGGACAGTATCCTCTTATAAAACACGGTTGGATCTATGGGAAAAGACAGACGGAAAGAGTGGGAAACCAAAGCTTGTATATGAAAACCACGCCATGCCGGTCTTCTACCGTGATGTCATGTACCGTGAGGGAGCGGAAAGGAAAGACGAAGCATACCTGAAAATCTATGACGGCCATGACTGGAAATGGTTCTGTGTACGTCTGGAGCATACGGATATGGAATATCTGAGAAAATACTGGTCAGGAAAAAAAGCATCTGCCCCGACACTGGAGAAAAGACACCATAAATATTTCCTGCGTTTTACCTATACAGAAGAAGTAACACTTACCAAAACACCTGTGAAAGAACAGGTCATCTGCAGCGTGGACCTGGGGATCAATACCGATGCAGTCTGTACCATCATGCGGGCAGACGGAACTGTCCTGGGAAGAAAATTCATAGATCATCCCAGTGAAAAAGACCGGATGTACCGCGCACTGGGACGGATCCGCAGATTCCAGAGGGAACATGGTTCTGCGCAGACACAGGGAAGATGGACGTATACGAAACGTCTGAACACAGAACTGGGTAAAAAGATTGCAGGTGCGATCGTAAGATATGCGGAAGAAAACCATGCAGATGTGATCGTGTTCGAGTATCTGGAGATGCAGGGGAAGATACCGGGAAAGAAAAAGCAGAAACTGCACCTGTGGAGAAAGCGGGATATCCAAAGACGCTGTGAACATCAGGCACACAGGAAAAGGATGCGGGTATCCCGGATCTGTGCATGGAACACCAGCAGACTGGCTTATGATGGTTCCGGGGCGGTAACACGTGACTGGGAAGATTACAGCCTCTGTACTTTCCAGACAGGAAAACGATATAATTGTGACCTGTCAGCATCCTATAATATAGGAGCCAGATATTTTATAAGAGAACTTTTAAAACCCCTTCCGGTAACGGAAAGGTCTTTGCTGGAGGCAAAAGTCCCTCCTGTAAAGCGTAGAACCTCATGCGTCTATGCAGATCTGAGAAAACTCCATTCAGAAATGGAATTCTTAAAAGCAGCATAGATACAGGCAGATATACAGCGGACTACCTGTAATGTGGGAACCAGCCATATCTGGCATGGGAAATGCGCATAACTGCGCACCTAAGTTACAGGCGTATCCGCCGATATTCAGTCTGACGCCTAAAGCGTCTGGAAGCACGTGACTTCAGTCATGTGAGGTTCACAGAAAAAATGATAAGATAGTTTCATCTGTTAAGGTGTTGAACAGTTATAAATATGAGGAGGTTTTTATGGAGAAAAACGAAAACGAAGAACTGCTGGAACAAAGCCCGGCAGAGATTCAGCAGGAAGATACGCAGAAAATTGCAAAGAGCGGGGAAGAAGAGCCGGATACAGAAGAACAGAAAGTCTCCAATGGAAGATTTATACTCTGGAGTCTGGCGGGAGTGTATCTGTTGTATACAAGTTACAGTCTCTGTAAGGGATATGTAACAGGCGAAGAAGGAACCAGTATGGGATTTATGCTTGCCGGAATTGCATTTGCAGCTATTGGTGCTGGTCTGCTGTTTTTCGGCATTAAAAATATGCTCTCAGAAGAGAAGATCAAGAAAGCAAAAGCAGCGAAGAATGCGGCAATGGAAGCTGCCGCAGGCGGAGAACTGAAGAAAGAGGATGCATCCGGGCAGAACAGATCAATGAGCATTGCTGAAAGGGCTAATATGGTTAAGAATCTGGAAGACGAAGAGGAAGACGGGGAAAACGAGAAAGAATGAAAATATTGATCACATTGCTGAAACCGTTGTCTTTTTTACCGGCACTGCTGATGATGTATATCATCTTTTCGTTCTCAGCCCAGCCGGGTGAAGTTTCAGGTAATCTGAGCTATAAAATAAGTTATGAGATCATAGAAACGAAGAGCGAGCTTTTGTCAGAGAATCTGAGCAGTGAAGAGATTGCCTATAAGGCAGATGGAATTCACTACTATGTGAGAAAAGCGGCACATATGACAGAGTATTTTCTGCTGGCTATCGCTATTTCTTTTCCTTTATATGTCTATGGTGTGAGAGGAATCTGGCTGATGCTTCTTGCGGGAATTGTCTGTGTGGGATTTGCAGGGCTGGATGAGTATCATCAGTCTTTTGTGGATGCCCGTACACCTGCGGTAAAGGATGTGGGAATCGACAGTATAGGGGCGTTTATCGGAATACTTCTTGTTCAGGCATTCTGCTGGTCTGTACTGAATAATCCTAATAAAAAGAAGAAAAAAAGAAGTCATTAAATAATCAGGAAAAATACATATTCAAAAAAGGAAAGACAAAAAGGAGCTGCCACATTAATAAGAACTTAATGTGGTATGCTCCTTTTGACATTGGTTCACTGGTAATATCCTGCGAAGCGTGTTGTTGTGAACAGTAATTTTTGACTTGAATGTACACTTGATTTCCTGCTGCGTTTAAGCCTGGATTTCTGAAAGTCTGTCCAGTCCGGCTTTGGTATGGCGGATAAAAATATCTCTGACCGCCTGGATCTCGCCAAGACCTTTCAGAGTACATTTGACAGAATATCCCTCTTTTTCCAGAATACTTTTCCAGGAATCATCGTCCTCTCCGGACATATCATTGGTAGCATGATCACCTGCGACGATCATAAAAGGTGCCAGATGAACATGAGCCGGATGCAGATTTTTTAATTTATCCAGAAAGCTTTCAATGGAGAAATCCCCTTCAACCGTTCCCATATGCATATTGGAATAGCCGAAATGCTTAAACAGTTCGTCCATCTCAGGATAAAGTTCATTGGCAACATGCTCTGTTCCATGTCCCATAAATAAGAGAATTTCATCAGAATCAGGGTGATATTCCTGTGCCATAGCCTGACAGACCTCTTCTTTGTCCTGTTTTGTAACCATCAGAGAATCACAGATAATGACAGAATCGAAATCCTTTTTATGTGCAAGAACTTTTTCTTTCATAGCATCACTCTCAAATCCGGTGATCACATAGGTTGGCTGTACAACGACATTTCGAATTCCGTCCGCTTTCAGCTGGGTCATTGCCTCATCAATATCCATAATGTGGATCCCGTCCCGCTTCCGGAGTTTGGCGCGGATACGGGGACTTGTCCATGCGCAGTATAACGGATATTCCGGAAATGCATGATGCAGGTCAGATTCAATCTGTTCAATTGTTTTTTTTCGTGTTTCTTCATAACTTGTACCGAAGCTGATAACAAGAATTGCTGTTTTTTCAGTTACCCCCATTTTAAATCTCCTTATAATAAGTATATTGGCATTTACCACAACTGCCACTGACAGGTTTTCCGCAAAACAGATGTAGTGGCGGTAAAAGGTAATTGACTGCGCACTCATATAAAAAAGATGTCATGATAATAGACATTGTTTTTTATTATACAGGGAGTTATAGGGAAACACAAGTAAAAGCTAAGATTTTGACGTCTGAGTATCTCTGTATGCAGATGGAGTGACATTCATTTTTTTCTTGAAGCTTGTGCTGAAATAATATTGATTGGCGTAACCGCATTTCATACTGATTTCCTTCAGAGTCATGTTTGTGGCTGTAAGATAACGGCAGGCGGCGTTGATTCGCTGAGTAGTGATATAGTCACTGATACTCACGCCCTGTTTCTTTTTAAAGAGGGCACTCAGATAAGCCGGGCTGACATTGGCTTCGCTGGCGATATCGTTCAGGCACAGAGTATTGCTGGCATAGTTTTCGTCAATATATGAAGTTACAGATTCGCATAATTTCTGGTGATAATCATTCAGAGAAGAATCCAGTTTCCGGCAGAGAAGGCGGCAGAGTTCGTTGAGCCAGCCGCATAGTTCTTCTGTGGTATGAAATTCTTCCAGATGATTGTATACATACAGGATCTTTGCTTCCAGATCATGGGTATCCAGGTTTAGTTCATAGAAAAACTTCAGAATCCTTCCAAGCAGAGAGTAGATCTGGATAAATGCGAAACTTTTGGTGCGGAAGTTCTCAGTAAGCCATCTGGAGAAATCCTGAAACCAGGAGTCAATTGCAGAAACATCCTTTTTACACAGAAGGCGGATTAATTCCTCCTCTCTGGAATCGGAGAAATCAGTGGCAGATAAGTCATGTCCAAGAGCCTCACGTCCGTCAAATACGTTCTGGTGTGGGAAAAAGAAACGATAATCCAGTGCATGAACTGCACTTTCATAAGAACGGTTCAGATCCCACAGATCCTGTACAATGGCACCGATTCCGGCATTCAGAACCAGTCCCTGTGAATTGCAGTTATCTACAAGTGCAGAAATGATTTTATAGGTAAGCTGGCGAAAATTTCCGGACTGGCAGCCGCTTTGTCCGATCACACACAGATAACCATCAATATCCTGCAGGGGATAAATATAATTTAATTCTGAGGTTTGTTCTGTGATCAGATCACGAAGATTCAGCAGTTCCATCTGAAATTTCTCAATGCCATAGGAATCCCTGAGAGACTGTGCATTTTCCAGTTCAAGAATCACTACGTTATAAAAATCATAATCCAGTTTAAGGTTCAGGTAGTTCAGATAAGGTTTGAGACGATAGGAAGCCTCCTGCCTGGAACGGTGAGTGATATCACGGAAAAATTTTTCGATAAGCAAAGGCCTGCTCTGTTTAAGCAACTGCAGATTTTTCTGCTCACGTTCCATCAGGGCAAAAGCATTTTTTACTTTCTGGATCAGATATGCGTAATCCAGAGGTTTTTCAATATAATCCAATGCACCAAGAAGCAGAGCGCGTCTTGCATATTCAAATTTATCATAGGCACTGATCAGTATGATTTTTACCATTGGATTAATATCCAGTGCTTGCCTGCTCATTGAAATTCCGTCCAGATCCGGCATTTCAATATCTGAGATGATCAAATCTACAGGTTCTTTTTTCATAGCGTCTATCGCAGAGGTTCCGTTGTAGCAGATATGTACGATTTCTGCGTTCAGAACTTCCCAGTCTATGTTCTTTTCAATTCCTTCTGCTGACAGATAATTGTCATCTACAATCATTATTTTCCTCATCTGTATCCTCCATTTGTTGAAATTCAATTGTGACATAGGTACCGTTTCCGGGATGGCTGTCAATACGCACAGAGCCGTTACCGTACAAAGGATTGGAAATGCGGGCGCTTACATTTGAAATTCCAAAATGTTTTTCGTAATTTATGACTTTGTTGTCTATGGCATATCGGAGCTGTTCCAGTGTCTCCGGAGACATTCCGGCTCCATTGTCTTCAATGGATATCACTACGGTATCATCACCGTAGAGTACCTGAATGGAAATAAAAACTTCAGGTGTATCGGCTGAAAGACCGTGCAGGATAGAATTCTCCAGGAATGGCTGTAATGTAAATTTGCAGATCGTGAAATTTTCTATTCCGTCTTCGGCATTGATCTCCCAGTTAAGATTATCTTTATGGCAGAGTTTCTCCATTTCCAGATACAGGCGGGCAATTTCCAGTTCGTCTTTGATCGGTATCAGTTCTTTTGATTTTCTCAGCGTCAGTCGGTAAAAGGCAGTCAGATTTGTCAGCATCTGATCTGCAATATCCAATTTGCCAAGTGCCTGGCAGGTTCGGATGGTTCCAAGGATATTGTAGAGAAAATGTGGATTGATCTGTGATTGTAATAACTGATATTTCAGCCGTTCTTCATTAATGGAGAGACTGACAATTGATTTCAGATTCTGGGCAATTGTGTGCTGCATATCTTCAAAGGTAATCCCCAGATTGTCTATTTCATCATAATTGGAAGCATCGGCCGGATGCGGGAGTGTGATGATGGAAAGGTGCTCCGGATCATGTCCGAGATGAAAGGATTCCATGGCATAGGACAGTGCGGCAATTCTGCTTGTCAGTTTCCTGGAAAAAAGGATTACAATAAAAATAGTCAGCGGCAGAGAAATAATTACAGTGATCAACAGTGTTTTGATCAGTACCTGTGTATTGCTTTTGATATAGTTTTCCGGGATTTCCGTAATATGCAGCCAACCGTTATCCAGAGTGCGGCAGTTATAGTAGATGTCATTGTCTTTAAAGAAGGAATTGGTATTTTCCAGAAACATCTGTTTTATTGAATCTGAAATCCAGGTCTGATTACGGGAAGAATCACTGTGAGCTGCAATTTGTCCCTGTGGTGTCAGAATGTAACTGGAAATTGCGGTATCAGAAGCAGAAGTCTGAAGATACCGGGAAAATTCATCGCAGTCAAGTGCAATACAATAAGCATATTCGAGAACATTGCTGGATTTGTCCTGAAGAGCACGAAAACACAGCAGTGTATTTGCGCTTCTTTTGGAAGCAGATATAACTCTGGGTAAGGTGGTATTTTTCTTTAACAGCCACAGGGAAGAAGAACCTATGGAATGTAATTCAGATTCGCTGATTCCATAATTGAAAAGTTTATCTGTGGAAAAGAAATATATACCCTCATCAGCTCCGGTTTGTTCCGGTTTTAAAAAAACATATATATGAAAGAAATCAAATGTAGATTTATATAATGAAATATTGCTTCTCATGGATGTTAATGCCTGCATGGTGCCAACCTGATCTGGGGAAGAGTGTTCAAAAGCGTACATCTGATACTGGATGGTGTCAGCAACGTTTTCGGTCTGGTTCAGACGGCTGTTAAGCTGAAAAATAAGCTGTTCATCAGACATCAATGCAGAGTTTGTGATTCGGTCTCTGGCAAGATTATAGGAAACATGGTAACTGACCAGTGCAACAAGTGTCAGAGGAAGCAGGGTTGCAACCAGAAAGGCAATCAGGAGTTTTGCCTGAAATGAGGAAAATCTGGAAGGAATCCATTTATGATAATTTATTTTTTTCAAGTTGAGTTTCATTACACATAATACTCCTTATATGAATAGGTTTGATTTTATCAGGTATCTTTTTGAAGATTGCCATATTATACAGCAATTCTGTAAAGATGCAACACAGTGTTCATCTGCTATCTGTATTATAAAAAATCAGAATGAAAAAAACAATAGAACGAAAAATAATATAAATCAATCAAAAGAAATTGTATTTAGTAAAAAGAGTGTTTTTGTTATTCTTTAATTACCAAATAACACAGAACAGTTGATGCGAGAGAACTGTTCGGAAAAGGAGAGAATATGAGGAAAAAAGTGTTAAGTGCAGTTTTAGCTGCAACAATGGTAGCAGGAATGATGGGAAATGTTGTAAGTGTATCCGCAGAAGAGAAGTATGATCTTACTTTATATAGTGTCAATACTACAGACCCGGATTTTGATGACTGGCTTGCAAATGTAGAAGAGGCAACAGGATTAAATATCAATGTTGTTGCAGCACCCACCGATTCAGACACACGTCAGCAGAAGATCACAACAATTCTTTCTACGGGAGATTCTTCCGTGGATGTTATTGAGATTAACGATGAAATGAGTGCTGCATTCAAGAACTCCGGATGGTTGGATGGACTCAACGATACAGTTATGACAGATGATATCGTTGATCAGTTTGCTCAGGGTTATATTGCGGACATGATTACAGATAAAGACGGAAACATCGTAGGTGTTCCTGGATATTCCGGATATCTTGCCTTTTGGGTAAATCAGGAAATTATGGATGAAGTAGGAATTGAATCGATTGATACAAAAGAAGACTTTATGAAGTACATGGAAGCGGTTTCTAAAGATGGACGTTACGGATATGGTGGTTCTTGGGAAAAAACTTATTCATTTAATGAAATTGCACAGTTTGTAAATATGTTTGGTGGAGATTACTTTGACTGGACGAAAGAGGAAAATAAGGAAGCAATTCAGTTTCTGCATGACTTGGTAGCAAACAATGAAACACCAATTGATGAGATTGCAGACAAATATGACCAGATGAATCCAAAAATAAACGATGGTAAATACGGATGTTGGTTTATGTGGGGTCTGGGCACTGATTATGCAAAGGCAGATATGCTTGGTGAAGACAAGATTCATATGGCAATGGTACCTGATTTCAGTGGAAACGGAGAAAGAGCAATCTTTACAGATTCCTGGAACTATGTACTTAACAGTGCCTCAAAGAATAAAGATGCAGCAATTAAATTCCTGCAGTATATGGCAGATGAAGGTGGAATGGAAGCATCCTATAAAGCATTTGACAGATATCCTGCAAGAAAGGATGTTGCAGAAAAAGTTGTTCCGGATACTGATCCTGCAAAAGAAATGTACAGCCAGTATGCAGAAGAGTGCAATGTACAGGGACGTCCGATGGTAGCGCAGACAATGGAATTCATCAGTGATATGGGAACAATCTTCCAGTCCTGCATGAAAGATGAGATCACAGTAGATGAGTTCTGTGAGAAAGCTCAGGAATTAGTTGAGACATATCAGTAAAAAACAATTACTCGTTTAAAGAATTTGGAAATACTGATACATAAAAACTGACATAATAAATGAAGGTATAAAGCAGAACAATCTGCTTTATACCTGTGCTTAAAGATATGAGGGAGGGAGTTCCTGTGACAATCAGTAAAAAATCGATGAAATGGATTCCATGGCTGCTGGTTTTGCCTGTAGTTATCATCCGTGGATTCACAACATTATATCCTATTTTAATGACTGTTAAAAATAGTTTTTGTGACATCAGAATTCTGGCAGGAGTGGACGAATTCTGCGGATTCAAAAATTATCTGAAAGTTTTTTCAGATCCAAAAGTGCTTACATCCATACGATTTACAGTAGTATTTGTAGTGGTATCTATGATATTACATGTAATATTAGGCGTGTGTCTTGCTCTGATATTAAATATGAAGTTTAAGGGACGCCGCTTTCTTCGTACGATTGTACTGATTCCCTGGGCAATGCCGGCAGTTGTTGTAGGTATGGCTGCAAAATGGGCATTCAATAATGATTATGGTCTGATCAATGACTTTATCAGATGGTTTGTCCATGGATACCAGAATAGCTGGCTCATCAATACAGGATCTGCAAGAGCTGCTGTAATTGCCATGGATCTGTGGAAAGATCTTCCGTTCTTTGCGATTCTTGTATTATCCGGTCTGCAGTTTATTTCGGGTGATATCTATGAAGCCGCAAAAGTAGACGGGGCAAATGGAATCCAGTGTTTCTTCAAGATTACATTACCGTTGATACTGAAAAATGTGTTGACTTTAACTATTCCATTTACTTTATGGAGACTGACAACCTTTGATATTGTATATTCTATGACTTCAGGTGGTCCTGGAGAAGATACGGCACTGATCGCATACAGAATCACGACAGAAGCGTTTACCAATCTGAATGTCGGTTATGCATCTGCACTGGCAATGTTACTGTTTGTTGTGATGGCAGTATTCAGCTGGCTGAATATACATGTTATGAACAAGATTGATAACTAGAGGAGGAAATACCATGAAAAAAGATTCAAAGAAATATAACATATATCATGGTGTAGTGGCTGGTGGAAGATGGGTACTGTTTGCAATTGTCTCATTTATTATCCTGTTCCCGGTATACTGGATTTTTATTTCCTCTATTACACCTTCCGGAGAATTATTTAAAACACCGATTGATTATCTGCCGGATCATCCGACACTGGAAAGCTACAAGTTCCTGCTCGAGAATGTAGGACTTTTGTCAAAAGTGGGAAATACAGTATTGATCGTAGGTCTTACACTGGTTATCAGTACTGTATTCTGTGCAATGGCTGCATACGGATTCTCACGTTTCACTACAAAAGGAATCAATATTGCTTTTGCATTTATTATTGCAACTATGTTAATTCCTGAGGTTGTTACAGCAAGACCATTGTATGAGTTCATGCAGAAAGTAAAATTATATGATACATATCCAGGATTGATTCTGCTGTATATCAGTACTGTTATCCCGTTTACGGTTCTGATCCTGAGAAACTTTGTGGGGGAAATCCCTATTTCACTGGAAGAGGCAGCAGCGATTGACGGTGCAACTTTTTCACAGAGACTTTTTACAATCGTATTGCCACTTATGAAACCTGCAATTGCAACTGTGTGTATTATCAACTTTATTACCTGCTTGAATAACTTCTTCACACCGTTATTTTATTCAAATGGCATTCAGGTTCTTTCCGTTGCCATTGTACAGCTTCCGCTGCGTGACAACATGTATGGAGTTCCGTGGGATCTGGTAAGTGCAATGGGATGGATTATTCTTTTACCGATTATTATTTTTGTTGCAGTCTTTGAAAAACAAATTATGGATGGTATAATGGCAGGAGGAGTAAAAGCCTGATTATCTGAATGCTAAGATATTGGAGGAAAACATTATGTATCAGTCATTTAAAGGTGGACTTGGTGGAATTGCTCTGGCAAAGCATGGAAGAAGCCGTGCAATCAATGCAGAGAATCCACACGGAGAAAAAGGTAAAGGCGGAATGGCAGCGAGCCATCTGGGACCGTCCAGAAAAGGAAGTCCCTGCCTGAAGGATATTGAGCCAGGTGCAACTGTAACTCTTGCAGAGATGGAAGGTCCTGGTGAGATCAATCATATCTGGATCACTGTGGATAATAAGACAACCGATGCAGATTGCTTTGTATTGAGAGATCTGGTCATCCGTATGTACTGGGATGATGAGGAAACGCCATCTGTGGAAAGTCCTCTCGGAGATTTCTTCTGCTGTGGTTTTGGAAGAGAGTGTATTGTAAATTCTGTCCCAATGGCAGTGGTGCCAAGCAGAGGATTTAACTGTTACTTCCCGATGCCGTTTAAGAAAAAAGCAAAAATCACTCTGGAAAATCAGCATGCAAATAAAATTCCGGCATTCTTCTATCAGGTAGATTACTGTCTGTATGATGAGCTTCCGGATGATATCACTTATTTCCATGCACAGTGGAGGCGAGAGCGACTGACAGAGAAGCAGAAAGATTATACAATCCTTGACGGAGTAAAAGGAAAAGGTCATTATGTAGGAACTTATATTGCACTTACCACACTGGAACGTTACTGGTGGGGCGAAGGTGAAATGAAATTCTATATTGACGGTGATGATGAATATCCCACAATCTGCGGAACCGGAACAGAAGATTATTTTGGAGGCTCCTGGAGTTTTGCAAAGCAGGTGGATGGAAAGACTGTGGAGCAGAATTATAATACACCATATCTGGGCTACCCATACTATTCTGCTCATGATGAGCTGATCCATAATTTCTATCATAATGATGACTGTCCGCCGATGAGAGGCTTCTATCGCTGGCATATTCAGGATCCGATTTGTTTTGATGAGGATCTGCGTGTGACCATTCAGCAGATTGGAGTAGGTTACAGAGGATTATTTGAACGTCAGGATGATGTGGCAAGCGTGGCTTACTGGTATCAGACACACCCACATGCACCGTTTGCACCATTGATGTCAAAAGAGGACAGATGGCCAAGATAAAAAACAGAGGTGAAATGCTTGAAAAAAAGTGTTGTAATTTTCATAACTGCAGTATGTTTGCTTATTACAGGATGTGGAAGTACGGGGAGCTTATCTAAGCTCCCCTCATCGTCGTTTCACGAAGATAAACAAAAGTTGACGATCATGCATATTGATGCAGATAATAAAAGATTTCAGGATTTTATCGCGGAAACAGAAAAAAAACTTGATATGGAAATCACTGTGGAAAAATGTCCATCCAATGCGGATAATCGTCAGGCAAAAATATCCACGATCCTGGCTTCTGGGGACCAAAATATTGATTTGATTTCCGTGAATGATGAGATGATTTCTGAGTTTAAACATAAGGGATATCTGGAACCACTGGAAAAAAACGTTATGACAGAAGAAGTAAGGGACAGCTTTCCACAGGAGTATCTGGAAAGCATCTGTGAAGAGAATGGACATATATATTCTGTCCCTTTTCAGATGGACATTATGATGTTCTGGGTAAATCAGGAACTGCTGAAACAGGCAGGACTCGATGAGATAAAGGATACCGGTGATTTTGATATTCTACAGAAGAGTTTGAAAAATTCAGATCAGTACGCTTATGGAGATGCATGGGAAAATACACATGTTTATAACAGTCTTGCACAATTTGTTAATTTCTGGGGTGGCGATTATTTCGACTGGACTGATTCGAAAACCCAAGATGCAGCCAGATATATGAAGAGTATGCTGGATGAGAAAATTACATCTCCTGCACAGTTTGTGGATCAGTATGAGCAGATGGAAGAGAAATTTATCAGGGGAAAATATGGATGTGTTTTTATGTATACGGGGGCTCTGGGTACATTTCTTGATGCTGATGTATATGGGAAAAATAAAATACATATGGCACCGCTTCCCATGTTTCATGAGAAAAAATCCACTAATATTGCAACCTGGCAGTATGTTCTGAACAATGCTTCAGAAAATAAAGATGCAGCTTTCAGATTTCTTCAGTATACAGCCAGTTATGAAGGTAGTACTGAATATGCAAAAATAATGAAAAGTTATCCTGCCAGAGTGGATGTGATCGAAAATGAAGATATTGATCTGGAAGGAATAGATATGGTACGGAAATATCTCCGGGAATATACACTGAATGCACGTCCGTTATGTGAAAATTCCATGGGAGCTGTCTCAGATATGGGAAAACTGTTTCAGGGATATGTTCTTGGACAATGTGAAGAGGACAGTTTCTTTGAGCAGGCACAAAATTGTATAAATACTTACTATTAAAAAGGCATCTTCGGATGTCCTTTTTAGTTGCGGATTTTTGATGCCGGATTTATAATAACAATAACAATGACAACAGGAGGCAGCTTCATGCAGAATCAACAACCATCAACTTTAAAGGAAATACGTGTCCATGGTACGCAGGACTTTCCCTGTGCATTTTACCAGACAGGAACAAGGATAAAAGGGAATATGGTGAAACACCACTGGCATGAAGAAGTAGAACTGCTTTATTTTTCGGGTGGAGAGTTCTGTCTGGAAGTAAATATGGAACGTTTCAACATTTCAGAGGAATGTTTTTATTTTATTAATCCCGGGGAACTTCACAGTATTTCTGTTGAAAAAAACGGCGGCTGTGTGGAAAATGCGGTGGTTTTTCATATGGATATGCTAAGCTCTGCATATGCTTTGGATCAGATTCAGACGAATCTGATCCAGCCGGTACAAAATGGCAGTATCCAGTTTCCGAGATGTCTGCGAAAGAATGAACCGGCATTTGAACTGGTAAGAAAATTTTATGAAGAAATCCGTAATGTATTTGGCGGAGATTCTTTTCGGGAGAATTATTATGACGGCGAGGCGGTTACGGATGATATCACCCGACAGTTGTTTATCAAATCAGCGCTGCTTCGGATTCTGGCAGTTCTGTCTGCGAATAATCTGTTTGAGGTAACGGAGAAGAATCATGACCGTCGGATTGAGACGATCAAGACCACTCTGACTTATATTCAGGAGAACTATAAAGAGAAGATATATATTCGTGATCTGGCGGATCTGATTGGAATGAATGAACAGTATTTTTGCAGATTCTTTAAGAAAGTTATCGGACGTTCGCCTATGGAATATGTGAACGAGTACAGGATTAAGAAAGCAATCCATTATCTGAAAGAATCAGATCTGACAGTTACGGAAATCTGTCTGGAATGTGGATATAATAATCTGGGAAACTTTCTCAGGGAGTTCAGGAAATATACATCAACAACACCACTGCAGTACCGCAGACATTTACTAAAAGAAACACAGTAAATAACGATTAGATAAGTAAGCTTATGGTAATGAGAATAAAAGTTTACTTATCTGATTTTTGTATTACAGAGAATGCTGGTAATATAAAAAGTCAAAATTATGTATTTTTTTATCAAAAAAATATAAGACAGAAGGAGTGGATGTTGATATAATTATTTTTAAATAGAACAGAGAACTTAGGCGCTAAAGGTAAGAGGTATAATACTGGGAACAAAGCAGACAATAGCGCCGGTTAATAAAAAACACAGGAGGATTTTTACAATGGTAAAGAAATGGTGGAATGAAAAGGTTGCTTATCAGATTTACCCGAAGAGTTTTTATGATACCAATGGAGATGGAATTGGAGATCTGAGAGGTGTTATTGAGAAGCTTGACTATCTGAAAGATCTGGGAGTTGATATTATCTGGCTTTCCCCCTGCTACCGCTCTCCGTTAGCTGATCAGGGATATGATATTTCAGATTATTATGATATTGATCCTCGCTTCGGAACCATGGCAGATATGGATGAACTGATTGCTGAGGCTAAGAAGAGAGATATGTACATTCTGATGGATCTTGTTGTAAACCACTGTTCTGATGAACATGAATGGTTTAAAAAAGCATGTGAGGATCCGGATGGTAAATATGGTAATTTCTTCTATCTGCGTGACAAGAAAGAAGGAGAACTTCCAACTAACTGGCGTTCTTATTTCGGCGGACCTGTATGGGAAGATCTTCCAGGAACAAATAAACAGTATCTGCATGTTTTCCATAAGAAACAGCCCGATCTGAACTGGGAGAACCCGGAAGTAAGGGAAGAAGTTTATAAGAATATCAACTGGTGGCTGGATAAAGGTCTTGGTGGATTCCGTATTGATGCGATTATCAATATCAAGAAAGCACTTCCGATGCATGACTATGAGCCGGATCGTGAAGACGGTCTTTGCAGTATCAGGAAGATGCTGAAAGAAGCAAAGGGAATCGGTGACTTCCTTGGCGAGATGAGAGACCGCACCTTTAAGAAATACGATGCATTCTCTGTCGGTGAAGTTTTCGATGAGAAGGATGAAGAGATTCCGGATTTCATCGGCGATAATGGATATTTCTCCAGTATGTTTGACTTCGAAGAGACTATCTGGGGGGCATCTGACAAGGGATGGTATGACTGCAAACAGATTACTCCGGATGCCTACAAGAAATGTTGCTTTACAACACAGAGAAAAATTGGCGATATCGGATTTGTTTCCAATATTATTGAAAATCATGACGAGCCTCGTGGTGTCAGCAGATATATCCCGGAAGGTGACTGCTGTGACGCAAGTAAGAAAATGCTTGGCGGTCTGAACTTTATGCTTCGCGGACTTCCGTTTATCTACCAGGGACAGGAACTTGGTATGGAGAATGTGAAGTTTGAATCTATCGATCAGGTAGATGATATTTCCAGTCTGGATGAGTACAAGGTAGCTCTGGAAGCAGGATGTACACCTGAGGAAGCGCTGAAAGCTGTTTCCAGATTCAGCCGCGATAATGCCAGAACACCGATGCAGTGGACAGATGGTGAGAATGCAGGATTTACGACAGGTAAACCATGGCTGAAGGTCAATGCGAATTATACAAAGATCAATGCAGAGAGCCAGATGAATGATCCGGAATCTGTGAGAAGTTTCTATAAGAAACTTATCGCACTGCGTAAGGATCCGGAATACAAAGAGACTGTTGTTTACGGAGAACTGGAACCTGTATGGGAAGATGTACATAATCTGATGGCATACTATCGTAAAGGGGATAAGACTCTTCTTGTAGTTGGTAATTACCAGAAAGAGCCACAGACCATTGAACTTGCAGGAGAGTGCAGGAAGGTTCTGATCAATAACTATGACAATGTAGCTATGGATGGAAATAAGATTGAACTGCAGGGTTATCAGTTCCTTGTTATTGAGATGTAACAGAAGAAAAAAGGTTACTGAGAACGGAGTGAACAGTAACGAAAAAAGAACGGAAATCCAGGTATGATATGTACCTGGATTTCCGTTCTTTTTGTATCTATGAATTATAGCAATCTTCTCATAGCAATCCTCGTAAATAATGCATATTGCTCCCGGCTCATCAGAGCGTGAAATCCCGCGACAGATATCCCTGAGTGCCTTATAAAGCTGAACCGTCATCGGAGGAATCATCTTCAGGGGGATTCAGGAGCTTTACGCTGTCACGTACTACAAGTCTGACCGGAAGAGAAAGGTTCGTTGTTTTTGGATTCCAGCCATCGATCATTTTGAACAGATATTCTGCGGCAATGGTTCCGCGCGTAAAGATATCCTGGTGAATAGTGGTAAGTGAAGGACAAGCAAGCTGCGCATACAGATTGTCGTCAAATCCGGTGATGGAGAGATCTTCCGGAAAGCGGATCCCTTTGGCTTTGAGATATTTCATCAGGGTAACTGCGTAATAATCGGAACAACACATAAAGGCAGTGAACTTGTGTGCGACTGCATAAATCTCCTCCATACTTCCCTGTCGTTCATATTTGGAAGGGCGGATCACGATCAGATTATCCAGATCAATATCCAGTCCGTATTCCTGAAGTGCCCGCTGATGCCCGGTGTATCGGATATAGTCTACACCTTCCATATTGTCGGCAAGAAATGCGATTTTTCTGTGACCGCAGTCAAGAAGATACTTTGTCATCAGGTATCCGCCTTCTTCATCGTCAAGACCGATATTAACGTATCTGGCAATATTCTTTGGAGTGTAACTGTCGATAAGGACAGCAGGTTTTTTGTACTTACTTCTGATTTTGAGATAATCGTCGTGGAGCATACCGATGAGAATCAGTCCTTCAGTGTTCCAGCCTACTATATTGCGCACAATTTCTTCAATATCTTCAGAAATATAAATCATCATATAATACCCCTGCTCACGAATAGCAGATTCCAGAGCTCCCAGCAGTTCGCCGTGAAATGGATCTGTGAAGATATTCTCGTATTTATCCTTTCGCCTTTTTAATACAATTCCGATGAGTCTGGAATGGTTCTGTGCGAGATTTTTTGCATTCATATTTGGGACGTAATCATATTCGTCCAGAAGTTTCTGAACTTTCTCAGCAGTTTTCTGGGAAACTTCGCTGGTTTTTCCATTAATGACATTTGATACTGTGGTGGTACTGATTCCAAGCATCTCTGCCATTTCTTTAATTGTTATCATGTGAGATTCACCTCAATACAAAAATATATAAATATATTATCACATTGGGACATGAAAATGCAAGTGTTGCACAAAAAAGTTTGAATAAAATAAAAGAAAATTGTAACTGTTGCTCATAAGTCGTTTGGGAGAGAGTGATAATAATTAAAAAATGCAAAATATAAGGCTGTCGTCAAAAAATATCTGACAACAGCCCTGCACGGAATATTATTTCTGGATTACGATTGCTTCGTAAGGTCTGAGAGTGATTTTTTGGTTTGCTTTTGCATCACTGTAATTAGAGATAAGAACTTTTTTGTTTACAAATTCTTCAGGAAGCTCTACTTCACGTGTATTCTCGCTGAAATTGCAGTATACGATCAGTTTTTCATCGCCAAGTGTACGGATATAAGCGTAGATATCCTTGTCATCATCAAGGATCAGATCATAGGTACCGTATACGATCAGTTCACTTTCATGGCGGAGCTTGATCAGTTTCTGATAATATTTGAATACGGAATCTTCGCGGTTAACCTGATCTTTGGCATTGATCTTAGTGTAGTTCGGGTTTACCATAATCCAGGGGTTAGTTGTGGAGAAACCTGCGTAAGCACTGTCGTCCCACTGCATAGGGGTTCTTGCATTGTCACGTCCCTTATAACCGATTGCTGCCATCATGTCCTCTTCGGTCATCTTACCCTGTTCGGTTAATTCGTGGAAAGCATTGATACTTTCAAGGTCGCGGAAGTTGTCAAGAGTGTTAAACGGGCAGTTTGTCATACCCAGTTCCTCACCCTGATATACATAAGGTGTACCCTGCATCATATGGATACATGTTGCAAGCATTTTTGCAGAGATTTCTCTGTATTCGTCACTGTCATTGCCGAAACGGGAAACGCTTCTTGGCTGGTCATGATTTTCCCAGTAGAGACTGTTCCATGCAATATCCTGAAGACCTTTCTGCCAGCGTGTAAGGATTTTTTTCAGGTTGCGCAGATCCATCTTTCTGGTTGTCCATTTGCCGGCTTTTTCATCACTGTCAACATCCATATGCTCAAACTGGAATACCATGTTCAGCTCTTTTTCATCGCTTCTTGCATATTTCTTTGCCTCTTCCAGAGTAACACCTGAGCATTCACCTACAGTGATCGTGTCAGCATTATTCAGTGCTTTCTGACGCATTTCCTGAAGATATTCATGTACATGAGGGCCATTTGCGGATACATTAAAGGTTGCGTAACCGTTAATTCCAGTTTCTTTGTCAGGAAGCCCCGGCTCTTTGGAGATGAGACTGATAACGTCCATACGGAATCCGTCAACTCCCTTTTTCAGCCACCAGTTCATCATATCGAAAACATCCTGACGTACAGCTGGATTGTCCCAGTTCAGATCAGGCTGTTTCTTGGAGAACAGGTGCAGGAAATACATATCTGTTGTCTTGTCGTATTCCCATGCAGGACCGGAGAAGCAGGAACCCCAGTTGTTCGGAAGGCTTCCGTCTTCTTTTGCAGGACGCCAGATGTAGTAATCTCTGTAAGGATTGTCTGTGGATTTGCGGCTCTCGATGAACCATTTGTGTTCATCAGAGGTATGGTTTACAACCAGGTCCATCATGATTTTGATGCCTTTTTCGTGAGCTGTGGCAAGCATACGGTCGAAGTCTTCCATGGTTCCGAATTCGTCCATGATCGCCTGATAATCACTGATATCATATCCGTTGTCATCATTTGGTGATTTGTAAACCGGAGAGAGCCAGATTACGTCAATTCCAAGCTCTTTTAAATAGTCAAGTTTGCCGGTGATACCGTTAAGATCACCGATTCCGTCTCCGTTGCTGTCGCAGAAACTGCGAGGATAGATCTGATATACGACGCTTTCTTTCCACCATCTTTTTTCCATTGTAAAGACCTCCTGATAATATTATATTTTAGTACGTTTGATTTGAATAAGAATTATGTGAGCTGACTATAGCAATCCTCTCAATATGCGTTATTTACAAGGATTGCTGTAAATATCTTTTGCCCCTGATAATTTAGAATTTGTGTATAGTTGTATTGCATAAATATATAATAAATACTTTATAGAGAAAATACTTTCGATATTTTGACGGATTTATGTATTATTTTGACTTTTTGACAAAATTATAGAATTGCTGTAAGTAAATCCAATGCTTCAATCGCGAATATCCGATCACAAATCCTGTAAGACATGCCGCGAAGAGTGTTGCTGAGAACGGAGTGAATCAATGTCATTAACTTAAACAATTTGCCAATGGAAAAGAATGATAAACCGAACAATTTAAGGGGATTCTGCACGATCACGCTGGAGGATGTCTTCTGTCTGAAAAACATTGCCCATTCTATCAATGCAGCATTTAAAGAAGACTGGGAGAGGGCTGTCATGGATGAGTATCAGAAAAAGCTGAATTATATCCGTGATCGGAAACAACAGCAGAGAACCGGAAGATAACAGGGATATTGTTTAAAATAAAGGGAGAGTGCCATTATGGGTGGTAGACCTGGGACTGCTATAATAAGAATTTTTTTAGAAAAATCATAAGATAAAATATAAAAAATCTCAATAAACTTTGTTTTTTTGTCTAAGATAATCGTTATACATTATATAGAGATAAATGGTTGATGCATTTTAGGAGAAAATTTGTGTTTGAAAATAAAAAAATTCAAAATTTATTTTTGAATGAAGAAAAAGTAGAAGATTTGATACGGAGATATTATTCTGATATATACAAATATTGTTTTTTTCATCTTGGGAATAGGGAAACAGCAGAGGATATTACTCAAGAGGTTTTTTTGAAATTTTTAAAAAGCCTTGATAGTTATCGTGAATATGGGAAATTAAAAAATTATTTATATGTAGTGGCAAAAAATACAATAAGAGATTTTCAGCGAAAAAAATACGAAATAACAGAGGAACCAGGAGTGGAAGCTTCTTGCGATGGAGCATTAGATAATATTCCATTACAGATAGATATATGGCGAGAAATACAGATGTTAGATCCATTAGATAAGGAATTGATTATATTGCGATATTATCAGAATTTTAAAGTAAAAGATATTGCTCAAATTGTAAATATTCCGCCTTCAACTGTGGGGTATAAAATTAAAAAGATAGAAAAAATATTAAAAAACAGATTAGGAGATATAGGATATGAGCGATAAAGCGTTGAAGAAAAAATTGCAACAATTACATATACCACAATATGATGAATATAAATTGGAAAAAGTTATTGTTGAAGCAAAAAAAATAGATTTGTTTTCAGGAAATCAAAGAATGACAAATACTGAATTTTTTTTGAACCAGCTGGGGTTTATTAGTAAAAAAGTATGGAGTTTAAAGGCGGTTTTTTCAATTTTTATATTATATTTGATTTTAGCAAAGGATGTTTACAGTAATAACTGGGTGTGGACGTTAATAGCAATAACAGGTCCTATTTTATGTTTGTTTAATGCTAAAGAAATATGTAATGTATTTCAACCTGGAATGTTTGAAATACAAATGGCTACAAAACATTCATTTAGTAAAGTTTTAATGATCCGTTTAATCGTTTTCGGCATTTTTGACCTGCTTTTTCTGATTTGTAGTACTATAATACTATCGCTTGTAAAGAAAACGGTAATATGGCAGATTATTTTATACGGAATAGTTCCTTATGAAATAATGTGTTTTGGCTGTATGTACATTTTAAATAAATGTCATGAAGAAAACATTCTACTATATTCAACGACGTGGGGAATATGTTTAAGTAGTAGTATTATTATATTGAAAATATCGGGAGTGGACTTATTTGCAACATGTTATTTTGCCATTTGGTTAGTGTTTGGACTAATTGCAGTTAGCGGTATTGGAGTGGAAATAAAACAGTTATTAAAAAAAGCAGGAGGGAATTTGAATGAGATTAGTAATGGAACATTTATCTAAGCAATTCAAAAATAGAATTGCTGTTGAAAGTATTGATACAGAACTTAGAGAAGGCGTTTATGGCTTTTTAGGAGCCAACGGTGCAGGAAAAACAACCCTAATGCAAATGATTTGTGGAATTATTGAGCCGACTGCAGGTGAAGTGAAAATTAACGGTGAAAATAATATACAGATGGGGGAACGATTTAGAGATATGTTGGGTTATTTGCCACAAGAATTTGGGTATACACCAGGTTTCACCGCTAATGATTTTATGTTATACATTGCTTCAATTAAAGGATTACCTCCTAGATTCGCAAAAAGAAAAACAAAAGAATTATTAAAACTTGTGAATTTAGAAAAAGATGCAGGTAGAAAAATTAGGACTTTTTCAGGAGGAATGAAAAGACGGCTTGGTATTGCGCAAGCACTATTGAATGATCCTAAAATATTGATTTTAGATGAACCGACAGCAGGACTGGATCCTAAAGAACGTGCTTATTTTAGAAATATTATTGCGGAAATGTCAAAGGACAAAATTATTATTATATCTACACATATTGTGTCAGATATAGAATATATTTCAGATCAAGTATTGATCATGAAAAAGGGAAAATTTATTTTACAAGGTCCAGCCGACGAATTGTTGAAAGAGGTAAAAAATGAGGTATGGTCGTGTAGAGTGCCTAATAATCAATGGAGTAATTTTGAAAGAACACATTGTATTGCTAATTCGCATGTAATGAAAGAAGTTATAGAAGCAAGAGTTATTTCTACGTCATCCCCAATAGAGGGTGCGATAATTGTAGAACCAACTTTGGAGGATTTGTATTTGAAGCTTTTTTCTGATGAGTTACAAGAAGGGTAGTAAATCTAATGAGTGAGATGATTAAATATGAATGGAAAAAAATATGGAAAAGTAGATTAGCTCAACTAGTTATAATTGGTTGTGGATTGTTTTTAGTGTTTTGTGTTTGGGCCAGTATTATGCAAATAAGTGCGACAAATGAAAAAGGTGAAAATTTTTCGGGAATGAGTGCTGTAGAAGTGATGAAGAATACGCAGAAGAAAATAGAATTAACACAGGAAAACGTTAATGATATAGTAGGACGGTATTTAAAATACATTTCAGATCCTGGTACAAATTCAGAAAGCGAAACATATCATTACTTGTCAGAAGAAGTATATAGAACGTTTTATCTTCCGAACAGAGAGTTATTGAGTTTAGTTACTAATGTATATAGAGAACCGGGAAGCGGTAGTAGTATAAAAGAAGTTTTGGAAGAAAATGTTGGGAAAGATTTTCGGAAAGCACAAATAAAAAGAGACATTGCATATATAAATTTGCAAAAAGAACAAGGACGATTGACATCTGGTGAAGCCGATTACTGGAAAGAAAAGATAGGAAATTTGCAGGAATATCAATATGGTTATCACAAGGGATGGAGTATGATTTTAGATACATTAACATGGCCTGTGTTAATTATGATGCTGATTTGTATAGGAATTGCACCAATATTTGCTGGTGAATATCAGTCTAAATGTGATTCATTAATTTTATGCATGAAATATGGAAGAAGTAAGTTGATTTTGGCAAAGATTATTTCTGGATGGTTATATGCAACAGGTGTTTACTGGGGAATAACATTGATCTATTCAAGTATCTATATGATTTTTTTAGGAACACAAGGTGCAGATTTACCTATTCAATTAAAGTATCCAGCTATGTCTGTCGGATATAATCTTACAATGGGAGAAGCGGTAGGAATAACATTATTATTGGGATATTTCTTTACATTAGGAATTATGGGAATAACACTTTTTATGTCTGCTTTATTGAAAAACACTTATGCGGTTATTATTGTCGCATTTCTGTTGATTATAATCCCAACATTTTTATCACTGGATACGGGGGGATATGTGTGGAGCCATGTACTATCTTTACTACCACCTAAAATAGCAGATTTTTCCTTTCAGTCGTATACGGCATATAGTATAGGAAATATTGTGTTGAGTTGGCCGGTTATGGCAATTTTGGTAAATGCAATAGTAGCAGTACTCTGTTCAGTTTTGGGATATATTATTTTCCGGAAACATCAAGTAAATAAATAGCAAAGGTTTCAGTGGAGAGGCCTCTCCACTGTGTCTAGGGAATATTCCCTAGACACAGTGATATAAGGATGTGAGGGATTGAGAAAAGAAAAAAGTCGTATGATAAATAACACTATATACTGCATAAAATATATTTGGAAAATTGACCGTAAATATATTTTATTGATGATAGTAATTTCTATACTTACTAGAGCGTGTATGTGCCGTAATGGTATCGCATTTTCCAGTGCGTTAGGCGACAGTGATAACTGCAGCAACTGCGGTTGCAACTGCTTGCCTTGGAATCATGGCTCTAATGCTTCTACAGCAAGTAATGCAGACAGAGCAAGCGCGTAAATTTGTATGAATAATACGGGAGAAAGGCTGCTTTCATCATTGGGTGAAAGTAGCCTTTCTCCTATTTGTTAGGGCAAAGCCCTGTTTGCCATTGTGGAGTTTTTCGCTGATCCGAAAAACGGAGCTTTGGAAAACAAATAA
>NZ_CAXSTD010000019.1:0-65876 GCF_964240315.1 Blautia sp. Marseille-P2398 | reverse complement strand
AACTTTTCTATTCCACAAAACTAACAGACCACCATCTCTCTTCTCTTTCAGCCACCAGTCACAGCCAACAGCCAGCAGCCCCAAACAATTCTCTTCGGCGACATTTGCAGGGTCTTTAGAAAATCTTAGCCCGGGAAGATCAGCGTTATTCGCAGATCACTCACTGTCTGAGCCGCTTCGCGGCGAGTTTGAGTTATCTGCGAATGCTTTTAGCTGATCTTCCCGGGCTTAGTTTTTCTTAAGACCCGAAACCGAGCCGAAGAGAATTGTTTGGGACTGCGTCCCCCTTTTAGCAGACTTCCCAGCCTTAGCCTTTCTTAAGACCCGAAACCGAGCCGAAAAGAATTGTTTGGGGCTGTGTCCCCCTTTTAGCAGACTTCCCAGCCTCAGCTTTTCTTAAGACCCGAAACCAATCCGAAAAGAATTGTTTGGTGCCACATCCCCTTTTAGCTGATCTTACAAAAACTTCACTATCTCTTCTGTATCTTTCCTTTTCGGCCGTCCAGGCTCTTCCCCCGGAACTCCTACCGCAATTACCCCAACAACAGTCTCCGTCTCCGGAACAGAACAAAATTCTCTGATCTTATCCGCATCCCTGATCCCCATAATAAGAGTTCCATATCCCAGTTCTTCAGCCTTTAATATCAGGTTCTCATTCTGCAGCCCAAGATCATAACATCCCCATCCATTTCCAATTTCATTATCCGCTGTTCCATCTTTCTGAAAACCTGCTCTGTTATGTACAAAAGTACTAACCAGCAACACTGCATTCTCACATTTCCCTGCATTCATTTCCGGCAGACATTCCCGTCTGAACTGTTCCACATTCTTTTCGTCCATAATACAGTAATAACGTCCTGTTTGAGAGTTCTTCCATGAAGGCGCCTCCTGAGCTGCTTTTATCATACTCAAAATTTCATCTTTCGTCACCGTATTTCTCTCTACATATTTACGAACACTCCGTCTCTTTTCTATCAGATTCTGAAATTCCATATTTTTATACCTCTTCTATTCTTTCTCTTTAATCAGATAGATAAAATCCATCCTATATATCTTTAATAAATAATAATAGGATATCCTCCATCTATCGTATTATATATCAATGCCGCCTGATCTTCCGGCAGATTGATACAGCCGTGACTTCCATGTCCTGTCTTATATCGGTTTCCACCAAATGCAGACTGCCATGATGCATCATGAAGTCCCTGTCCATAAACAAACGGCATCCAGTATTTTACCGTTTCCGCATATCCATATTCTTCACTGCTTAACGTAAACGGACTTGCCTTATATGCAATCGGCCATGCTCCTCTGTAAGTCTCACGTTCCGGTGTGGGTGCACCGCTGACAATATCTGTTTCAGAAACCAGCGCACCATCTTTATACAGCCATAAATGCTGTGAATCAAGACTGACTTCTATATAACTGCCTGCCAGGTCATCTGGTCCGTTTCTCTTCATGCCACTGCTGCTGTACACCGGCTCTCTGGATACATTTTCACCACTTTTAAGGTCTTCAAGAAGCTGTGTCAGCTCTGCATCCTGATCGATCCTGTATCCATATTCATTATCAGAAACCGTAACATCCGTTCCCAGCGATGTATGAAAAGTACGCGGCACATAAATAGTATTATATTTATTTGCCATATTCGATATGTAATCTGCAGCCGCATCCTTATCAATGCTTATACCACTATTTTTAATCTGCAGCCAGGAACTGATCGTGTCTGAATCCAGCACCTGCGTTTCCTCACCAAACAGATAAGAAACTGTTGTACTGCGGTATTTTTTCAACAGGCTGTTTAACTTCTTCACCTTCTGCTTCATTTCACCTGATTCTTCAATATCCGGCTGCCGGTAAACTTCCTCGTTTAATTCCATCTTTACATCAGATGTAAGCAATTCTGTTTCGAAATCTTTATCCAGAGTTTCCTCCACATAGCTTAATAGCCTGTTTTCATCAATCTGATTTCCGGAAACCTGTTTCACCAACACATATTTCTGTTTCTTTTTACTATATCGGATATGTGCATCCGTAGGTTCTGTTCTGTCTTTTTCATCAAAATGATCCGCAGACAATGCTGCCTGTTCCTGCGCTTCATCTCTGATGATCTGATAATCAATCTTATAATCTCTCTGTGATGCAAAAAGTTTAAATGTCCCGCTTCTCTCCTGTTTCAATGTTTCCAGTGCACTTTTCAGAATGTCCTGATCCAGACTGTATCCCAGTTGTTCCATTGAAACATTATAAACATCCTTTCCATCTTCATGAAATGTTATTGTTTTATTCTGAAATGCTTCAGATATTTTCTGCTGCGCTTCTCCCACAGTAAGCTTCGATACATCTAACCTGTACACACTTACTTTCCTTCCCAGTGTGACAGTATCCACATGATGTATGTAAGCAGCCAGACCGACTCCCGCTGTCACGATCATCACGATACATATTACAAGAATCACTTTCAGCTTCTTTCTATTTAAGGCTTTTTTCTGTTCCATCCTTTGTTCTGCTACTTCCTTTCACCTTATTTTAGATATCTGCAATTATTTTATTATATAGAGAGATAAAAATCAATTTGTAAAATGCAGTTCGCCTGTTGTTACTGTTCACTCCGTTCTCAGTAACGTAGCCAAAATTCATTCCAGATAGCAACCGCCTGTTACTTTAGAGCGTGTCTGAAAAATCATTCCTGCAATCTGCACGCCCCACTTTGCGGTATATTTTGTCCGAATTCGGTTGTCGTAGCCCATCAGGTTTTTGAGTCCATAAAAAAATCCCACATCACAAGGATGCGGGATTTTTTACTTATGAGGTTATCATCAGGCTTTGTTAACTGATCCGAATAATTCCATTTTTTCCTTAACAGTAGCTTTGATTGCTTCGAAGCCAGGTGCAAGAAGTTTACGTGGGTCATATCCTTTACCCTGCTGATCTTTTCCTTCTTCGATGTATTTACGTGTAGCTGCTGCGAAAGAAAGCTGGCATTCTGTGTTTACATTGATCTTGGATACACCAAGGTCGATAGCTTTCTTGATCATATCTGCCGGGATACCTGTGCCACCGTGAAGTACCAGAGGCATCTCTCCTGTCAGTTTCTGGATTGCATCCAGAGTTTCAAAGCTTAAGCCTTTCCAGTTAGCCGGATATTTTCCATGGATGTTACCGATACCTGCTGCAAGGAAATCAATGCCAAGGTCTGCGATCATCTTGCATTCCTGAGGATCTGCGCATTCGCCCATTCCTACAACACCGTCTTCTTCACCACCGATGGAACCAACTTCTGCTTCCAGAGACATTCCGTGTTCAGCAACGATCTTAACCAGTTCTTTAGTTTTTGCAACGTTTTCTTCGATCGGGTAATGAGATCCGTCGAACATGATGGATGAGAATCCTGCTTCAACGCATTTTAAGCATCCTTCATAGCTGCCGTGGTCAAGATGAAGAGCTACAGGAACAGTGATGTTCAGTTCTTCCATCATTCCGTTAACCATACCAACAACTGTTTTATAACCTGTCATATATTTACCAGCACCTTCGGATACACCAAGGATTACAGGAGAGTTCAGTTCCTGAGCTGTTAAAAGGATAGCCTTTGTCCACTCAAGGTTGTTGATGTTGAACTGTCCAACTGCATAATGACCTGCTTTTGCTTTTTTCAGCATTTCTGTTGCATTTACTAACATGATAAATTCCTCCTAATCTGTAGTAACTGTGTTCATTCTCAGTTACCCTAATCAATCTCCGATATGGAATTACATCTATATCCAGATATGGTTATATTACCAGATTTCTGCTTTTTCGTCTACTCTTTTGCCAAAAAAATGACAAACAAAATTCCCCGGAAGATATGTAAAAAAGTCCGACAATACACAATATATAATAATTTTCTGCAATTTATAAAAAAGTACTTGCATTATTTAAATATTTCATATATAATAAGTTTCGATTTAAGGATGGATTCCCGAGTGGCCAAAGGGGGCAGACTGTAAATCTGTTAGCAACGCTTTCGAAGGTTCGAATCCTTCTCCATCCATCAAAAGGTTCAGACATTTGTCTGGATCTTTTTTTGTTATATTATAAAGCGGCAGCCCCTTCTTCCGCAAGAGGCTGCCGTCCGGGTCAGGCGGATAAGATCATCCGCTTCGCATTTTGTTAATTTTTATGATGTAAGACCACTGCGCCAAATGCCGGCATTGTGATCTTCAGAATTCCGGCTGCTGCTGTGTATTCTTTACATTCTTCCGTAAATCCCACTGCAGATGTCATGACAACACGTTTCAGCTTTGTATCTTCCAGACGGCTGATTCCTGCCTGTCCTAACCGTATCTCCACTTCCCTGCCTTCTTCCTGATTATTTACGATCACAATTATCTGTTCATCATGAGAAAATCTCGCATAACAAAGTCCCTGATAATCATTCCAGAGAAATCCCAGTGATCCCGTTTTTAACACTTCATATTTCTTATGGATACGGATCATTACCCTGTGGAAGTCGATCATCTGGTAATCCTCACGTCCCCAGGGATAAGTACGTCTGTTATCCGGATCTGTGAATCCACAGAGTCCTGCCTCATCTCCGTAATATACAGTCGGTGCACCCGGCCAGGTCATCTGGATGGTAACCGCCTCACGCATAACTGCCGGATTTACTCCCTCAGATGCCGCTTCCGGACCTGCATAGGAAATTCGTCCTACCCTGCGATTGGTTCTGGTCAGGAATCTGGAATGGTCATGATTTGACAGTTCATTCATAGCAGTCTGAAGTGCCGACATATGGAGTGCTCTCATATGAGTTTTCATAGCTCCGATAAACGCCTCACTGTTTCCAAGCAGATCCTCACGATATTCATCACTGTGCTTCTCCATACCTGTCAAAAACCAGGTCAGCGGCTCCATAAATGCGTCATAGTTCATGACTGTATCCCATTCATCACCTTTCAGCCAGCCTTCCGGATTACCGTAGTGCTCTGCCAGAATAATGGCATTTGGATTGGCAGTTTTCACTGCTTTCCTGAAATCTTTCCAGAACTGATGGTTAAAGTCATTACTATGTCCCAGGTCTGCCGCCACATCCAGTCTCCAACCGTCTACATTATAAGGGGCAGATACCCATTTCTGTCCAACACGAAGAATATAATCATAAAGTTCTCTGGAACCCTCATAATTTAATTTAGGAAGTGTATCATGTGCCCACCAGCCATCATAGGAGGTATTATATGGCCACCCATTAGGGTCATTAAAAGAGAAGAAGTTCCGATAAGGACTGTCTGCGGAAACATAAGCTCCTTTTGGATATCCTTCCTGGTTCTCATAAATACGTTCTCTGTCCATCCACTTATTAAAAGAGCCGCAGTGATTGAACACACCGTCCAGAATAATCTTCATTCCTCTTCTGTGGATCTCTGCTGTCAGTTTTGCAAAAAGCTCATTACTTGCTTCCAGATTCTTCTTGTCTGATACACGCTTGATATATTTCCATGCATGGGAATTATCATCGTCATCTCCAAGAAGGATTCCCTCATTACAATCTTCTACAATCCTGCCGTAATGTGGATCTACATAATCATAATCCTGACAGTCATACTTATGATTACTTGGAGAGACAAAAATTGGATTCAGATAAATAACCTCAACTCCCAGATCCTGCAGATAATCCAGTTTGTTCATGATTCCCTGCAGGTCACCGCCGTAAAATTCACGTACGCCCATCACTGCCGGAATCTTATTCCACTGTTCTACCTGTACACTCTTATCTCCAATATAATGATATTCTCCGGTCACAACATCATTGGTAGGATCTCCGTTAAGAAAACGGTCTACATAAATCTGGTACATTACCGCACCTTTGGCCCACTTTGGAGTATCAAAGCCCGGATAAATTTCAAAATCCATCCTGCCCTCATGCTTCATACAGACTCCCTGATTATTGTAATAACAGGTTACCCATCCATACTGTATCTCAAAATAATAACGGAAGATGTCCTCTCCAATCGTTACCTGGGCAGAATAATAATCAAATCCGTTCTCTGTCTCGCAAATCTCCATCTGCACACGCTGCTCCTGGCTTACCAGATATACAGAATCCACATTATTTCTCTGGGTACGGAATTTGATCGTTACTGTATCTCCTGCCTTTGGTTCTGCAGGTGTTCTGTAATATTCTGTTCCGTCACTGAAAAGCGCCTCTTTATTAAACACAGGACGCATATTCAGGATGTACTGCATTCTTTTTTTTATATCTGCTTTTTCATATTCCATTTCCGTCCAGTCCTCTCTGTCATTTATCATCTTATTATTTTATCCTAAAATAAACCATCTGACAACCATCTGTTTTTCCCAAAAATCTTTAGATATTCAGTGATTCTGCCCAATCATTCTGTCACAATGTTCCGGACTGCCTGATTCTGGCGAAGCAGATATTTCGTTACTGAAAATAACATGAACAGTAATGATATTTTAAGACAGTAAAAAAGCCAGCGGGATAAGCTGGCTTTTTTGGAGAAGGTATTTCTTCTTATGGGGTGTAGCAAAAACTATATAATGTATTGGGGGGTTTTTACGGTTTATATAATACCATGGGGCAAGAGAAAAGTGTGCACAAACTTCACAAAATTTGGCACACTTTTTTGTCTACATTATATACCGCTGTTTTCTGTTTCCAGATTTTCTGTTGTAAAAAGTGCTTCAAATTCGTCTCTGTGCACCTTTTCCTTCTCGAGAAGAAGGCTTGCACACTTGTGCAAAACGTCCTCATGTTCCAGAATGATCTTCTTTGCCCGGTCATGACATTCGCCAATAATACGGCGGATTTCTTCATCAATTGCCTTGGCAACATCCTCACTGTAACTTCTGGTATGAGCCAGATCTCTTCCGATAAATACCTCATCATCGTCATCGCCATAACAGATAAGTCCCAACTTATCAGACATCCCGTATTTCATCACCATGCTTCTGGCTGTCGCAGTTGCACGTTTGATGTCATTTGATGCACCAGTCGTAATATCCCCGAAGATAATTTCCTCTGCTATGCGTCCGCCTAACAGTGTCATAATATCCTGAAGCATTTTTCCTTTGGTATTAAACATCTCATCATTATCCGGAAGAGGCATGGTGTAACCTGCTGCTCCCATTCCTGTCGGGATAATGGAAATCGTGTAGACAGGATCCATATCCGGAAGTACATGAAACAGGATCGCATGTCCGGATTCATGATACGCGGTGATCTTTTTCTCTTTCTCAGAGATCACCTTACTCTTCTTCTCTGCACCGATGCCTACTTTGATAAAAGCACCTTTGATATCAGACTGAAGGATAAATCCTCTTCCCTTTCTCGCTGCTTCAATGGCAGCTTCATTCAGAAGATTCTCCAGATCTGCACCTGTAAATCCTGCCGTTGTTCTGGCAATCTGAGCCAGATCTACATCCTCTCCAAGAGGTTTGTCCTTGGCATGAACGCGGAGGATTTCCTCTCTCCCCTTCACATCCGGACGTCCCACTGCAACCTTACGGTCAAAACGTCCCGGACGCAAAATTGCAGGATCCAGGATATCCACGCGGTTAGTCGCTGCCATCACAATGATTCCCTCATTCACACCAAAGCCATCCATCTCTACCAGAAGCTGGTTCAGTGTCTGCTCTCTCTCATCATGTCCGCCGCCCATACCGGTTCCACGCTGTCTTGCAACCGCATCGATCTCATCAATGAAAATAATACATGGTGCATGGCGTTTGCCTTCTTCAAAAAGATCACGCACACGTGATGCACCTACACCGACAAACATTTCCACAAAGTCAGAACCGGAAATAGAGAAAAACGGAACTCCCGCTTCTCCTGCCACTGCCTTTGCCAGAAGTGTCTTACCAGTTCCGGGAGGGCCTACAAGCAGCACGCCTTTCGGAATCCTTGCGCCTACTTTTGTATATTTCTGTGGAGATTTCAGGAAATCTACCACCTCTACCAGATCTTCCTTCTCCTCCTGCAGACCTGCTACCTTGTCAAAAGTAACTTTCTTATTATCATCCGGAGATGACATTCTTGCGCGGCTCTTGCCGAAATTCATCATCTTGGCATTTCCGCCGCCACCGCCACCTGCCATCTGGCGGTTCATCATCATGATCAGAAAGATCACAAGGGCACCTGTGAGAAGAACCGGAAGCAAGGTTGTCAGAAATACATTGTCTCCGGGTACATCCTGAGTTGTAATATCAATATCGTATTTATTCAACAGTTCGATTGCCTGATTGACATCTGTCACATAAACCTTCTTCTGACCGGAGTCAGTAGTATCTACGATCACAGAACCTGTAGGCACTTCTCTGTTCTGTTGAATTGTCGCATCAACCACCTTGTTGTCTTCAAGAGCCTGCTCCAGTTGCTTCTGTGTGTAATTACTCTGGGAAACCACCTGGTTATTCAGATAAAAATAACCGGCTACCAGCGCAATGATCAGCACCAGATACAGACCAATTCTGCTTGGCTGTTTATTCACTTACTTAAATCTCCTTTCAGTCTTCCCCCAGTTCCACTACTCCTATGAATGGAAGATTCCTGTATTTCTGTGCATAGTCCAGACCATAGCCAACTACAAACTCATCCGGGATGTTAAAGCAGCAATAATCAACTCTTACATCTCTGACTCTTCGCTCCGGTTTGTCCAGCAATGTACACAGACGGATGCTGTTTGGATTTCTCTGCTTCAGAATTTCGATGAGATAACTTAATGTTCTTCCTGAGTCAATGATATCCTCTACGATCAGAACGTCCTTTCCTTCCAGTGGCTGGTCAAGGTCTTTGACGATCTTTACAACACCGCTGGACTTGGTGTCATCACCATAACTGGATACAGACATAAAGTCAAGAGAAACCGGCACTGTGATTCTCTTTGCAAGTTCACAGGTAAAGAATACACCACCTTTTAATACACAGATTAAATGGATTTCCTTGCCTGCATAATCCTTGCTGACCTTTGCTGCGATCTGCTTAATACGGGAATCTACTTCCTCTTCGCTGAGTAAAACTTTGATTTTCTCACTCATTTTCGTTTCCTCCTTGGTAATTTAATACTAACACCTTCCTGGTTTGGGGGTTAATTTTATACCTCTCATTCATCCTGCTTCCCACCATCCAGAGGATTTCTTTTCCACATGCGATCAGCGGAATGCTGTCTCTGTATTCCGACGGGATTTTCTCATCGATCATACAGCGGTTCAGCTTCTTTGTGTTCCCCTGCGCATTGATAACCATATAATCTCCTGTCCGTCTGGTGCGAATATACGGATTCTTTTCTATTTTATCATAATCCATCCATTTCGTATACTTTTTTTCTTCAATCTTCTGACCTTCATACAAAAATATTTCTGCCGAAAAAATTCCCAGCGGACTGGTCACAGTCCCCGGAATTCTGATTTTCCATTCCCTGTCTGATATATTTTTTCCGCAAACTGTTTTTCCGTTTTGGATATCTGAACCTTTATGCTTTTCACCGATCATCCCGGCTGACTTCTCCTCTCCGTACCGACAAAGTCTTACTCCCTCGTAATCTCTTCTGGCTTCCATGTGATAAGGAAGGCTGATCCGTCTTCCAGTCTGCATTTCATAAAGTTCCAGAACCTTCTCATAGTGAACAGCCGCCAGATCCTTCCGTCTGCCTGCCAGCTGTTCCATCGCCTGTTGTAATGCATAAACCTGAATGATTTGAGGCTCCATAAAAAATTTTTCAGTAAAGTAATATTCCTTACCTTTCTGAAACTCGCCCAAAACCAGGCAGCTCTGCTGCGTAAGATATTCCTCTGCCTGGGAAATCCTTGCCGCAGTCTCTGCCATATGTGCCGCTGCCTTTCCATTGACCTGCTGTTCCAATATAGGAAGAATATGATGTCTGATTCGGTTTCTGGTATATTCATCTGACAGATTGGTGCTGTCCTGAATATGAGAAATCTTCTTTTCTTTCAGATACTCTGCAATTTTGTCCCGGTTTAAGCACAGAATCGGGCGGATAATCTCTCCGTCTACAGGGCGCATGGTGCATAGTCCCCGCAGACCTGTTCCTCTGCACAGATTATGAAGCATAGTTTCCGCAAGATCCTCCTGATTATGCGCTAATGCAATTTTTATCTCACTGTCCTTTCTCCCACAGACGGCAGCTTCCCTCTGAAAAGCTTCTTTTCTTACAATCCTTCCCGTCTCTTCCTCGCCCAGCTTCCACTCCCGGCTCAATCC
Source organism: Blautia sp. Marseille-P2398 (assembly GCF_964240315.1). NCBI lineage: Bacteria > Bacillati > Bacillota > Clostridia > Lachnospirales > Lachnospiraceae > Blautia > Blautia sp. Marseille-P2398. Next base: position 55,657 of record NZ_CAXSTD010000019.1, on the reverse strand, counting down.
CGGAACATCATAACAATAAACAGTACATGGAATCTGCCACTTCCGGCATATGTTTTCCACAAAGCTTTGGTCCCTGTCCGCTTCCTTTCCACGTATTCCATGATGTATATGGACCACTCTCAATGTAAAATCCAGTTTTCCCTGAAGCTCCTTTAAAATGCGGAGCATTGCCATAGAGTCACTTCCGCCGGACACTCCTGCCAGGACCACATCATTTTTTCCGATCATCCTGTTTTGCTTTATATAAGCAAGAATTTCTCTTTCCATTTTTATCCTGATTTCCTTTTCTATCTTAGTATCCGCAGCATTATTTTTTCCACACGCCTGCCACCAGCACTGTCATATCATCCCGTGCATGATAATCGCTGTATCCCAGCACCCGTTCCAGTATTCCCCTGCCGAAATCTTTCGGTGATTCCTCGTGAACATCCATAATGATTTCTTTCATGGTTTCCTCCTCTTTCTGGTCAGGCAATGCATCCAGGACTCCATCTGTCATCATGATCAGGTAATCCCCATGGTACAGCTTTCTGGTAGCTGTCTCAAAATCAATCTGCTGTACAAGCCCTGCGGCCAGACTTTCAGAAGTAATAGATTCCACCCAGTGATCTCTTTTGATAAATGTAGACGCTGCCCCCGCCTTCAGAAAATTGCAGATTCCTGTATACAGGTCCACTGCGCAGATATCCACTGTAGAAAACATACCCTCCTCTCCTTTGAGTACCAGAGCAGAATTTACCATCTTTGCTGCCGTTTCCTGGGAAAATCCTGACTCCATAAACTGTTCCAGAAGTTCCACAACTGTCTCGCTCTCCCTGCATGCTTCCATCCCTGAGCCCATGCCATCCGAAAGGCACATAACAAACCTGCCGCCATCCTCCTGTCTGCATATATAATTATCTCCGGAAACCTTCTCTTCTTCTCTGGTAAGCCTGGCCGTTCCATAGAGAACCTGATAGCTTACATCCTCAGCAAAATGTACAGTGTGATATTCTCCGTTTACAATACATCTGCTCCCATTTACAGGTACCATGGAAATTTCACAGTATTTTGAAAGAAGCTGTGCGATCTCTGTCATGGAAATACACTGACCGCTTCTGGCACGCATGGTGAGAAAAATCTGTTTACGTCCTTTCACCTTATTCATCATCCATGCCCTGCGAAGGATCACATGGCTCTTTCTCAGTCCCTTGCGAAGTTCTTCTTCAAACTGCGGCGTTACTCGCTCCAGGTCATACAGATCACTGGCTACGTTCTCCATGATATGTGAGACTTCCATAAGCTGCTGTGCTACTGCCAGCCGATTCTCGATCATACGGTTATCCCACATCAAGTTCTGCCTTTCTTTCTGAAAATTCTCTGCAACCGTCTCATAATATTGTACGGAACGGGGACATATGCCTGTCCAGTCAGCGCGGATGCCTCTGACATTTTCCTCGTTTCCACTCTCCATAGAACGTACCAGTGCCTCCACTCCTTTCACCAGTTCCTGACTGTGTTCTCCCCAGCAGATTTCCCTCTGATAGCATCTGCTGCATACCTTTGCATTTGTATCCTCAATGATCTGCTCAACCTGCCTGCTGCTCAGATAATCTTTCCGATAAGGCATCCCGTAGAAAGTATCTGCCAGTTTCTGAAAAGATGCCGCATACTTCTCCACCCTCTCTTTCTGAGGATGGCCCTCCTGCAGAGACGGCAGTTCTTCTGTATCCGGCAGATTTTCTGCTAAAATAGTTTTTGCCATGTCCCGTATGATCAGCATAATGCTGATAACGAGCATGGCAATCATCCATTCCTGCATATTCTCCCCTCCCCTTATTCATTCTCTGTATATAGCAGACTACTGCATTTTTATCAGAGAATCTCTATAACTGTTCAACAGTCCTCTCTTTCACAAAGTACTAAACAGTTACAGATATTATATGGAAGGGTTTCTGAAATATCTGTCAAACGCAGACGAATCCTTCGCAAAAGTTTTCGACATTTATTACTGCTGTTTCTTAAAAACAGTCTCATTGTCCTTCACAAGTCCCAGTTTCTCTCTGGCAACCTCTTCTGCATATTCGTCTGTCTCCATATATTTCTTTAATTTATCAATTTCTTCTGTACGTGTCTGCTCATCTTCAATCTGTTGCTGAAGAGTGGCGGCCTTAGCATCATATCCTGTGAGGCGTTCCTTAAGGTCATTACTTTCTAGCATCAGTCCTCCCAGAAGGACTAAAACAACCAGCGCAATCGCAATCATTCCAAGAGAGTTATACCCTACTTTCTTTTTTTTCTTCCTTTTCTTAGAATTACCCAATTTGCCAGCCTTCCTTTTTTAGCATATTTATACGCTTTATACCACAGGAGTTTACATCTTTTGACCGGAAATAGCAACCATTTTATCAAAAATTTAATAATTATTACAGGAATCTCCATAAATTTCGTACAGCATTTTACAAAAATATCTCCGAGGACCCTGTTGCAGATATACGCTCCGGATAAAAAGCCTAAAACCATAAAAAAACGCAGGATTCCTTCATTGCTCCTGTAAATCTCCGAAAAAACAAAAAAGGCACAACAAAGCCAGTACAAAATATCTTCCGTCCCGACAGCTTTATCCGAATGTGCAAAAACATTCCTGAATGCAGCCAGCAGATCATAACACAAAAGGAGAACAGCACCCACAGCTATTGTCCGGAGCAGCAGAAGTAATTCATGATGAATAAATGCACTCATCTCTCACCGGAACATCCTTCTAAATAAGGATTCATCCCTGTTATCTGTATTCTTTGACAGATAGGTAAGACTGTCCACTTTTCCCTCCAGATCTACTTCTCCCTTTTCCAGATCAAGCTGCTTCACATGAAGCTGTTCTCCCTTTATTACAAGTTTCCCTGCCTGTGTAAAAAGCAGGATTTCTTTTTCATCAAAGGATTTAATATCCTTTACCCCGGTAATTCTCCCGTTCTGACGGTTTTCCAGCATCAGGCTGTGAGTTGAAAGTATCTTCTTCTCTTCCACAGACGCCTCCCGGTCACAGCCTCCGGAAACTATGACCTGCCAATCTGTTACTTATCAGTAGTTTATGTGCCGGAAAATGGAAATAGACAATAAAATGTTAAAAATTTATATGTTCCCACTGCATAAATGCAAAAAGCTGCAAATTACCATCCGGAATCAAAGATATTTGTACATACTCTCTACATCTTCTTTTTTGACAGTTTCTTTTACATCCAGTACTTCTACTTTGACATTCTTACTTCCGAACTGGATTTCAATAGTATCTCCCGTCTTTACCTGTACAGATGCCTTGGCAGGCTTATCGTTGACAAGAACTCTTCCTGCATCACATGCTTCGTTTGCCACTGTACGGCGTTTGATCAGACGTGACACCTTTAAGTATTTATCTAATCTCATATTCTACTCCTGTAAATGGATACTCACGAATTACTCCGCCAGAGTATCAAAAAAGGGGAACTTTCGTTCCCCCGGTTATCGCCTTTATTATTTACCGTTAACCATATCTTTTAATGCTTTTCCAGCTTTGAATTTCGGTGATTTAGAAGCTTCGATTTTCATAGTTTCACCAGTCTGAGGATTTCTTCCCTCGCGAGCAGCTCTTTCACTTACTTCAAATGTACCAAATCCTACTAACTGGATTTTTCCGCCATTTTTCAGTTCTTTAGAAACGACATCAACGAAAGATTTCAGAACGTCTTCTACGTCCTTCTTGGATAAGTTTGTCTCTTTCGCCATAGCTGCTACTAATTCTGTTTTATTCATGGTGTTTCCTCCTCTAATGATCTCTTTCTTGTTTGGTGGCATCTGCCAAAAGCGACAGAGCTCTATCCTCTATATATATACCTTTTTCCCCATATTGTCAAGGTTTTTCGTAACTGTTCCGTACAACTGTTCCGCACTGTTACTGAGGATGATCCCTGAAACATTCCTCTGCAAAATTCTCCCAGATTTCTCTCTGTCTGATAAGATTCTGAAGCTTTTCCACATTTTTCTCTGAAATCCACACCTTTTTGTGTGAATAATAATAATTTGCCAGTTTCCAGTATTTTTCAGGATAAGTGAAACGTACACGCAGATTTTTCCACTCTTCTGCCGAGATTGGACGGATTTTATGATATTCCCTGAGCATTTCCCCTGCCAGTTCCAGATTCCAGTTATATTTCTCCAGTATTTTTCTCATAAAACGATACAAATCTGCTACCTGAATATCAAAACTCCAGTGACCAAAATTTGTGACTGCCGTCCCCAAATGATCACCTTTCAGCATCAGAATATTATGCTGATTATATTCTCCATGACATACCTGTCCTTCCCGCCATGCCCTTTCCCTGAGATCATCATAATCCGTCTCGTCCAGAAGCTTTACTGCATACTGTGCCCTTTCAAGAAACTGCTCCACACTTGCCAGATAATTTTTCTCAAATACATTGGATGCTCCTTTGTTCCGTATAAATTTGCGTATCTTACGAAGCTCCTGATTGTGCCGAAGATATTCCTCCCTGAGAGATCTTTCCCTGTATTCCTCCACAGGTTCCATTTTCATTAAAATATGTAACCTTGCCAGTGTCCGGACACTTTTTAAAATATCTTCCCGGGATTTTGTGTCACACTCTTTTCCTTCATACCAGTGCTGGAGTGTAAACCTTTGTTCAGTCTTATCTTTACTGACCAGACTTTCCTGATTATTCCGCAGAAAATAATCGGTATTTATACCATTTTCCTGAAGTCTCATCAAAAGCTCCTGCTGTTTTTCCAGCTTTTTTTCAGAACCGTGAAATTCCCTCAGGATCAGAAGTCCCTGAGCTGTATAGCAGAGTAAAGCTCCTCTTGTCCTTGCAGAACGGTCTGCTGTCAGCTCATACTGAGCCAAAGTGCCAAGTCCGTAATCATACAATGACATATCCCCCTCTTAATCATCTTAATTCTTTCTATACATATGAAGAAAATCCGGTGGATATACCCCCGGATTTTAGTTATTTACTATATTCTGATATACTGACCATTCCATAAAACTGCACTATTTCTCATCAAGCAGACCCAATAATATCTCTTTCTGATTCTTCTGTGGATCGGCAAGCACTACTTCCAGAAGACGGTTCAGCGTTTCTCCTATTTCACGCCCCGGCTTATAACCGGCTTCAATCAGATCTTTCCCTGTCACTGCCAGAGTTTTTAAAGATACACACTGATGTTCATTAATGATCGTCTCATAAGCCTCTTTCACCTTATCCAGACGTTCCTGCTTCTCTGCGCGTCTGTAATCACTCTGTGCCAGCATATCTGCCTGCTGCACTTCCAGATAATACGGGAAGAGATCCTCACCGATACGATTCACTGCCCTGCGCACTGCCTTTGTCGTTCCATCCGGTCTGTCATCATGCCATTTTACCAGACGGGTTACCTTGCGGATCGTATCATTATCGAATTTCAGCCTGCGCAGGATCTGTGCAGCCCTCTTTTCTCCCGCAATCCCATGCATCTTGAAATGATCTCTTCCATTCTCATCTGTTTTCCGGACAACCGGCTTTCCAATATCATGAAGCAGCATGGTAATCCTGAGAACTTTATCTGCACGTACATGACAGAGACTGTGCAGGATATGCTCCCCTACTGTGTAACAGTGGTGCGGCGTATTCTGGGATGTTGTCATACATGCATCAAACTCCGGAAGAAATTCAGCTGTGATCCCGGCTTCATAAGCCACCCTGAGATAATCCGGATGAGGAGACATCAGAAGCTTCACAAGCTCTACCTGAATCCGCTCTGCGCTGACATGCTTCAGATTCGGTGCCAGAACCTTCAGTGCCTTACGAGTCTCTTCTTCAATGGCAAAGCCCAACTGCGCACTGAAACGGACTGCACGCATGATTCGCAGTGCATCCTCTGTAAAACGCTCCAGCGGATCTCCCACACAGCGGATGATTTTTCTCTCAATATCCTCCAGTCCTCCGAAAAGGTCCACCAGTCCTGAAGAAGGATTATATGCCATTGCATTGATGGTGAAGTCCCGGCGTTTCAGGTCTTCCTTAAGGCTTGCTGTAAAGGTGACCTCTTTGGGATGTCTGCCGTCCTCGTACTCACCATCTACACGATAAGTCGTGACCTCATATCCTTCTTTTTCCATAAGAACAGTCACTGTTCCATGCTGCAGACCTGTATCCACTGTTCTGTGAAACAAAGCCTTGACCTGCTCCGGCTTTGCGGATGTGGTGATATCCCAGTCATCCGGGCTCCGTCCCAGAATGGAATCACGCACACAGCCGCCTACCACATAGGCTTCATAGCCTGCTTTTTCCAGTATATGCAAAATTGTTTCCGCGTTTTTCGGTATTTCCAGAATCATATGACCATCCTTATCTTCTTCTATTTATTCTTAACCCCGAAAACCGGCACTCAGATATCTCTGCTGCCGGTTTTCTTTATTTTCTTATTGATTAGTATGCTCTTCCCCAGTAAACCATCTTCTTGGCAGGTTTTCCACAGCATACGCAGACATCACTTAAGTGTTCCTGCTCAAACGGCATACATCTGGATGTAGCCTGAACATCTTCTTTGATCTTGTCCTCACATGCGCGGTCACCGCACCACATAGCTTTTACGAAGCCTGGTTTGTTAACAATAGTATCTTTGAATTCTTCATAGTTTGTAGCAACATAAGTATGGGAATCTCTGTGCTTACGTGCACGCTCCAGCATATCTTTCTGGATTGTTTCCAGGATTTCCTGTACTTTTTCCACAAGCTCATCAAATGTAACAGTATATTTCTCTCTTGTATCACGACGGCAGATCACAGCCTGACCATTCTCGATATCCTTCGGACCGCACTCGATACGGATCGGGATACCACGCATTTCCTGCTCTGCGAATTTGAATCCCGGGCTCTTGTCTGTGTCGTCTACTTTTACGCGGACTCCTGCTGCTTTTAATGCTGCAAACATCTCATCTGCTTTCTCAAGAACGCCCTCTTTTCTCTGCTGGATCGGAATGATCACTGCCTGTACAGGAGCGATTCTCGGAGGCAGCACCAGACCACTGTTATCACCATGTACCATGATAATAGCACCGATCATACGTGTTGTCATTCCCCAGGATGTCTGATGTACATACTGAAGTTTATTTTCTTTATCTGTATACTGGATACCGAATGCTCTTGCAAATCCATCGCCAAAGTTATGGCTTGTACCGGACTGAAGGGCTTTTCCATCATGCATCAGGGATTCAATTGTATAAGTAGCTTCTGCACCGGAGAATTTCTCCTTGTCTGTTTTCTGTCCCTTGATAACCGGGATTGCAAGTACTTCCTCACAGAAATCTGCATACAGATTCAGCATCTGGATAGTACGCTCTTCTGCTTCCTCGGCTGTAGCATGAGCTGTATGGCCTTCCTGCCATAAGAACTCACGTGAACGAAGGAACGGACGTGTTGTCTTTTCCCAACGCACTACAGAGCACCACTGATTGTATACCTTCGGCAGGTCTCTGTGGGACTGAATTTCTTTTGCATAAAAGTCACAGAATAATGTCTCTGATGTAGGACGTACGCACAGACGCTCCTGAAGCGGATCCAGACCACCGTGAGTTACCCATGCAACCTCAGGTGCAAATCCTTCTACATGATCTTTCTCTTTCTGAAGAAGAGATTCCGGAATAAAGATTGGCATGTATACGTTCTGTACGCCAGTCTCTTTAAATCTTCTGTCCAGTTCGTGCTGGATATTTTCCCAGATTGCATATCCTGCAGGTTTAATTGCCATGCAGCCTTTAACGCTGGTATAACCGCAGAGTTCAGCTTTCTTTACAACGTCGGTATACCACTGGGCGAAATCCTCTTCCATGGATGTGATGGCTTCTACCAGTTTCTTGTTGTTTGCCATAATTGTTTCTCCTTTTTATGTGATATGTTGATCCTGAAAGCGCATCAGGATATAGTCGCGGCGGAATGCATATTCTTCTTATTTTTCTTCTATAAATAAATTTCCCTATCTGCTTCACAGTACAAAAATCTGTTTTTTTATAATCCGGCAAAATATGTCATATTATAAAAAACGAAAAAAAGAAGCCCAGCATCCCTCACAAGGGACCGAAAGGCTTCGGCGGTACCACCCTAATTAGCACTGTGCCCAAATGCCTGCACATTGCTCGCTCTTCTTCCGATAACGCAGGAAAAACGCCGTACTTCAATTGTACGGAGCTCCGAGGCCGGTTCCATAATTCACGCACAGAATCCTTCCACCACTGTTTCACAGCCAACCGGCTGTTCCTCCGGGACTCTTCTCTGGGATTGCTCCTTATGTACTATTCTCTTCATCGCTGTATATATTTCGCATTTGGTTATATTTTATTTGAAATAAATTGATGTGTCAAGAGTAAAATCGTTACTGTTCACACACCACTATTCCGCGAGGTGTTTTGGTATGAATATGCCAAAATCACACTTCTATTGTAATCTTACGTCCTGTCCGGTTATATTTATAATAACGGACCCCGGCTGCATCCAGCATTCTCTTGGAAGCGAGCACTGCCGGCGTGTCTGCATATTTATCGCAGTCATAGACAATCGTCTTAATACCTGCCTGAATAATTGCCTTGGCACATTCATTACATGGAAAAAGGGAAACATAAAGCTTTGCACCTTCCAGACTTCCTCCCCTGTAATTAAGGATCGCATTCAGCTCACTGTGGGTCACATAAAAATATTTCGTATGAAGACTGTCACCCTCTCTCGCCCATGGAAATTCATCATCTGAACAGCCCTTTGGAAAACCATTATAGCCCATGGACAGGATTTTATTATCCTCACTCACAATACAGGCACCTACCTGAGAATTCGGATCCTTGGAACGCATCCCTGACATCATGGCAACTCCCATAAAATATTCATCCCATGATAAATAATCTGTGCGTTTATGATTTGCATCCATTTCTCAAACCTCCCCTTCACATACTTCACCCTTCATCCGCTTCATAAAATCAGCACATTGTCTGTTACTGTGAACGGAACGAAGAACAGTAACCATTATCTGCTTATAACTGACACAGCCAGAACTTAACACTTTACTCTACGGCAACCCTCATTCATCATACATGTGAGAGAATTACTATAATCATGCAGGCTCTGGCTGTTTTATCAGTTTTCTTATTTTATGGCTTATTCAGTCTCTATCTGATTAATTCTTCTGATATGTCTCTCATCGTTGGAAAACGGTGTATTCAAAAATGTATCCACAATCTTCAATGCCAGCCCAGGTCCTACCACTCTTCCGCCAAGTGCAAGGATATTGGCATCATTGTGAAGTCTTGTAGCCTCTGCTGTAAAACAATCTGTGCAGACTGCAGCTCTGATTCCTTTAAACTTGTTTGCTGTAATGGAAATTCCGATACCTGTTCCGCAGATCAGGATTCCCTTCTCACATTCGCCGTCAAGAATTGCATGTGCAACCTTCTTTGCATATACCGGATAATCTACGGAATCCAGACTGTCACATCCATAATCTTTATATTCAATTCCTTTCTCATCCAGATATTTCTTAATCTCCTGTTTTAATTCATATCCACCATGATCACATCCTAAAGCTATCATTAATCTTCCTCCTGAAATTAATTTATTTTCTTTACCTCTTCAGCAGACTATTTAAATGAATCTTCATTATCCATCTGGCCATTACTGCTGATAAGATTATATAGTCAGGCATATATCTGCTTCACTACCTGATTATATCATACCACCTGTATGATCTTATGTCCCGCTGCTTTCAGCAGACGATTCATAATGGCCTGTCCCATTCTTGGTGTATAAAACGCTTCTGAATAAATAGACCTGACTGCACTCTGGTCAAAGTCCCGCAACACTTCATACAGATGATGCGCTATCGTCTCTTCTTCCTTCCGACTTCCGATGCTGACTACCAGACCTTCGGGATATCTGTCCTTTGTCTCGTCCGTTGCAATGATTCCAACCTGCTCGCCGTGTGCTTTCGCCTCCGCAGCCAGCTCATTGATCTTCTTCACAACAGCTTCCTCCGGTCCCTCAACAATTGCCAGATCTGCCTTCGGTGCATAATGGCGATATTTCATACCCGGTGCTTTCGGACGGACCTTGCTGTCAGATGCAATCAGCCCCTTGTCCATCCTTACATCCCCCAGAGTCTCCTGAAGCATCTCCAGAGAAATATAACCCGGACGTAAAACCACAGGCACATCCTCAGTAAAATCAACGATCGTAGACTCAAGACCGATTCCCACCTGGCCTCCGTCAATAATCATCTCAATCGCTTCACCAAGATCCTCCTCTACATGCTGTGCAGTAGTCGGGCTTGGTCTTCCCGAAGTGTTGGCACTGGGCGCAGCCACATAGCCGCCGGCAGCCTTGATAAGTTCCTGCGCGATCCTGTCACTCGGAAAACGAACCGCCACACTGTCCAGACCACCCGTAGTTTCCTGTGGCACAAGATCCGACTTCGGAAGAATCATAGTCAGCGGACCCGGCCAGTACTTCTCTGCCAGGATCTTCGCCTTCTCCGGAACCTCCGCTACAATAGGAGCCAGCTTGTCAAACTCCGCAATATGCACGATCAGCGGATTATCCGAAGGTCTGCCCTTCGCCGCATAAATTTTCATAGAAGCCTGCGGGTTCAACGCATCTCCTCCAAGACCATACACAGTCTCCGTAGGAAACGCAACCAGACCACCCTGCTTCAAAATATCTCCACCACGCCGGATAGCCTCCATATCAAGATTATCCGCTGTCATGGATACAACTTCTGCTCTCATTAAATTCCTGCCTTCTTATCTGTTCTGTATTTTATATAACAATATTCCTCTTACTTTATTTTCGTTTTGTATGTTCATGATACAACAGAGATAAAAATTCGTCAAATGTTTCTTCTTTGGCAAACAGATATTCTCCATTATCCAACCAAACAAATAACAAGCTGACAGAAAATATTTCTCCTGTCAGCTCGTACATCAATCTCTTAATTTATCAGGCAATACATATAACCTTTCTTTTGTGAGTTCTGTGGCCTTAACTTCTGCTTATACTGCTTACCTGAAACAAGATTATAATTTGTGTATAAATCAAAAAGCATTATCTGATCGCATTCATACAATATTTATAGATTCTTTTATAGGTACATGTAGAATAGTGAACGCCGTCATCTATATTTCCCTTAAACTCATTGTATGTACTGTAACCATTCTTCATCAGATATTTATAGGTATCTATCCATTGAAATCTCTTATTTAACCTGCTCTGCAATCTGTCATTAAAGTAACGTAACTGCGCTTCTTTTCGAGTTGGTTTCATTGCTGTATTTACCGGATTCACAGACATATAAAACAATCTGCAGTCACTTTCAAGTTCCTCTGCAAGAGTGTTCATACGCGCAAGATATGCATTTGCCTCGCCTTTATAATCAACCCCATTCCCGGAATTATGACTCGAAAGATCATTCACACCAAGATTAAAAATAACTGCTACGGGCTTATCTGAATCTGACTGCAGACGGGCAATTTCACTTCTCATTACTCTCTCTCCTGCTGTTTCAAACCAGCTCAGTCCCTCCCCTGTCTTACACACAAATGATACTTTTGAAACTGCATCCTTTCCATATTCCCGAAGAAGAGTTTTCTGCATAAAATACGTTCTGGAATCTCCCACAAAAATAATTCCGGAATACTCCGACAGCTGAGCTGCCAGATTATTGACCTGAATATCCGGCTCCTGTTGCCAGTTATACATAACTGCATATAAATGGGTTTTCTTCCTTACCTGTATCACCTGTCCCGCCTGATACTGCGGATTCTGAGTCTGATCCGGCTTCGTGCTCCATCCAAGAAAAGTATATCCTGTCTGATTTCTTATTGCTGGAAGTGTCACTTTTCCATTACTGTCTGCTTTTCTTATTATCGTAGACCCATCTGCCTGATGGAAAATAACCGCCTTCTGAGAAGCAGATGAAATCGCTCCTGTTCCCTCCGACGGAGCCAGTGATTCATCCTTCTTACTATCCGAATATGTAAAAGATGTGAAGCTTGTGGTTCCTTTTTCCACATCGTAAACCCTTACTTTGCTGGTTTTCGCAAAAGCTGTTTGACAAAAACATGAACTACAGCAAATTGCTCCTGTCAACATCATAATCATCATTTTCCTGCTATAATGTCTAACCTGAATTATTCGATTCCTCATTTTAAAACTCCTTTCCTGTCATGTAAATATTCACAATCCTCATTTTCTCCTACTACTTATACAGTGTCATCTTTTCATTTTTCCACTGTAGCAACATATTTTTCTTATATATATTGCACATACATTATCATAATACAATCGTAATCCATATCTGTAAATTTTACTTTTTCCCTCTTTTCCACCTGATAATTATTTCCCCAAAACCATTCCAATCAATAACCAGCGTAAAAAAATATTTTTTTACGCGTCCCTTTTTGACCCAAACAAAAAATGGCGACACAAACTGCCGCCATTTTTCACTCTCTTACTTATTAATCTTAAGAATATAAGTACTATACACCTCATCCTGGAACACAACTTCTCCAAGCGAGTTCAGCACCTCTTCATTCAGTGCATCCCCATATTTCTCCCGTTCCTTCGATCCGACAAAAATATAAGAAACATCATACTCTTCCAGCAGCTCCTTCACATACTCCTCATCCGAAGAAGTATAAATACTCTCAATATCCGCGCTCTTCTCATTCAAGTCCGCAGTATCATCTCTCCACAGCCACTCATGCACATACCATCCCAGCACAGTCGGAAGCCCTGTCATAGCAGAAACACGCTCATAACCACTATAGCTGTCCCCGTTCGCCTCAAGCACAACCGGTGACCCTTTCACATTCTTCTTCAGCCATTTAATACCAGCCACATCCTCTGTGAAATCATTTGACAGGAAAGATGTCGCATTCAATCCTTTATATTCAGAAGGCTCCCATATCTTTCCAAACCACGCATACACACTGTTTCCAAAATAACCAAAGGTCCAGCAAAGCAATACCAGGCCGATCACTGACACAACCTTAAACACTTTCTTACGTGCAGCCACCAGCATACGGAAAATACCATATCCCATAGTCATCCCAAACAGCATATACGCCTGATAAGTCAGCTTAAACATGGTATTCGCCCTGGCGTTCCCATTTTCATAAATATCTCTTACATAAACCAACTCCGGAATCACGATCAACCCGATCGCACAGAGTCCCATGACAATCGCAAACAGATCCGGCACAGAGATTGCTTTCATCAGTTTATACAGACTTCTGTTCGCACCACCACGAAGCTTCTCCCAGATAATACAGATAATCAGCAGAACTGTCAGAACCACAGGCAGTCCCCACAAAATCAGCAGCTGATGGATCATAGAATGATTCTGCGCAATTCCCACACCTTTAAACATGCTGTCAAACTGCAAAGTAAACGGCAGAGAAACAACGTATGAGATCACAATGATCTCCACTGCCTGAACCGCAGTCACTGCCAGAATCCTCTTCACCTTACCATCAAACTGAACAATATTGGTAAACAACACCACTCCGCCGGTCACCACGAAATAAATAATAAAATCCCAGTAATTCGTAAACCGAAACATACCGACCATCACTGCTGCCAGCAGGATATGCGGAATCAGGAGTTGCTTCTTCCAGAACTCTTTTCGTCCAGGTTTCATAATCACAGCTTCTCTCATCCGGACACTTCTCATCCACGCATAAAGAAGTCCCACCAGAAACAGCACAAACATTACATTTACCACATGGGCATGGAGATCTCCCAGCACAAAGGAATAACATGGAAATTCATGGATCGTCTTGTCCGGCACATCCGGATTGTATCCAATATAACGGGTCGCATCCGGGAACCAGTAGCTGTCCGCTTCTCTTCCCTGCAGCTTCTGGAGCCATGGAATGATCTTACTGTAAACCACATAATGCATATTTCCCGCAATTGATACAGAAAGTCCTGCTATGATCCCGGCCACTGCCGGCACACAACGTTTCTTTCCTGTCAGGCTTCCTTTAAGCCTGTCCACAGACATCTGGTGAACCAGTGAAAACGGAAGCACAAACGCAAATGCAGCCACAAAAGTACGCATCAGATTGTAAGTGAGTTCTACTTTACTGCCAGTCAGCTTCGTCAGAAATACTGCAAAATACTGTCCGCCATAATAATAATTGATCGTACCTTCTGAATACCACAGATCTCGTGCAGGAAGTGTCGTACTTCTCATCATGGCTTCCATGAAACCATAATCCATAAATTTCTCAGTTCCGTACGCCTGCGGGCGGAATCCTGCGAAATAAGTCCACATCAGGAAAAATACAAAGAACAGAATTTCCTCTCCGTAAATCAGATTTACCTTTCCGGACGGAAAGCAGTCAATTCCATTTTTTCCCTGAAAATGATATAAGACCCCACAGCCAACAGCACATACAACAGACACACCGATACATGTCGCTGCAGTAAATGGCAGTATCTTCGCAGTTACCAGAAACCACGTAAGAAACCCCGTCACTGTGATCGCCAGCACTTTTGAAAACATCCAGCCTTTGTCCTCAAGTCCGGCAAACAGTCTCCCTGTCACAGGCATGGCAACCATTCCCATCAGAAATGCCAACAGCCACCAGGTCCAGAATGTCCATACATCTCCCTTTAACAGGAATGCAGACAGCCCTGCAAGAGCTGCTGCAAGAAGCACTCTCGGTGCCCATTTCTTCATCCGTACGTCCTCCTTAATCATTTATAAAATTATTGTGGTTACTATAATCTTACACATTCTCTCTTATCTCTGTAAATCTGTGATCACCCGGCTCATAATCATAAATTCGGAGTAATCCCCGTAATAATGCATTTGAGGATTATTCTGTTGTTTTATAGATCCGTATCCGTCCATCCTGAGTCTCATAAACCTTTTCATATGCTGCAGCAATTGTCTCCTCACGACATTCCTGCTGTTCAAATTCCGAACCTTCTTCAAACAGGATATATGTTATTTTTTCCTGTTGTACTGTTTTTTTCAATGTTTCACTGTCAGATGTGGTATATATCGTTACAGCCTGTGCAGCCCTGTAATTCGTATCATAGCCTGCAGACCATGCGTAATATGGCCATCCACAGTAAAGCATAGCTCCGGACATCGTCACTTCATTCATGCTGTACTCAGGAGTAAGTAAAAGATCGTTTTTCTCCAGATTCTCCTCCAGCCATTGGGTCAGCTCGCTGTTCATATTTACAGTCACACGTCTGCCCGGACCATTTCCCTTTATGATCACCACAAAGTCATAAATCCCGGTCACACTCAGAGATATCACCAATACTATTGCCAGTATCTTTCCCATAGTTTTCTGTATCCCGGACTGCCCATTTCTCCCTTTCCAAAGACTGCATACTGCCCATGCCCAGAAAATCGTCAGAAACGCATATGATATCATGATATATTTATGGTTTACATTAATATCCGGTGTCATCAGAAGCACAAAAGCAAAAATCACCGGAAACAGGAAACTCACAAGGATTGCTCTCTCCCGTCTTCTCATAAACCATACCATTAGTACCAGCCCAAGGAAAAAAACTCCACTCATCCAGAACAGATATTTCACAACTCCCGGGACAGTCTTATCCTCTGCCAGAAATCCCAGATAAATCTGAGGACTCATAGCACTTCCAACAATAAAAATCTTTGACTGAAGCCAGGAAAAGAAGATGGATACCCCCGCCATGACAGCGTAATCCACTTTTCCATCCGAGAAAATCGCAAAGCCGCACAAAATCAGCAGACCACCGATCACTGCTGCCCCATTCCAGAACGCACACAGACCCAGAAACATTCCCATAAGCAGTGCCTGATCCAGATTTCTGCTTTTCCATCCTTCCTTCGAAAAGATTCTGTTTTTTATCCAGAGTATTCCCTTCTCTTCATGTGCCGTCCCGGCTTCCAGCCAGTCCATAAACAGATATAGCGCCAAAGTCGCCATCAGAAGTCCAAATGCCAGATGCCTCTGATTAAGATAAACATTAAAGTTCCACAATCCCCAGTTCTCATTGACAGTATATCCGATAAAGGAAGTATTTTCTTCCAGGGTTTCCACAAGATTCCCTGCCTGGATATGCTCCCATACAAATCTGAAAAAAGCCATTCCGCTTCTGAAAAAGAACAGAAACAATGCCAGTACACCGCAGCACATTTTGCCTGTGATCCTAAGTGCAAGCTGATATAACAGCATAAGAAATCCCACAAGCGACAAGGTACTTACGATATTATAGGCAAAGTCTATACGCATTCCAAGATATTCCAGATTTCCTGTGAGAAACTGAAACATAAAATGATACTTTACATCTGCACCTCCATAATGAGGATACTGTGTGGGAAAATTATTTCCTGCAGAAAAAGAACGCATCATCGCCGTATGTGGTGCATAATCTCCATACACAGTCAGGCCGGAATACAGGATTCCGTCTTTTATATAGAATACATAAAACATCATATATGTAATAAATACAGTCAGCAGACCAAAGAGTAATATTTCCTTTTTTAATCTGCGCTTATCCTGTGTTTTATCAATATTCCATATCCTGTAACTTCCCTGTTTTCTGTATTTCTGTACGCTGAGCAGTATCATAATAACTGCTGCACCTGTCATCCCGATAATATTTCCATACAAAAGTGGATTTTCAGCTTTTCCCACAACACTGAAAAACCAGGAAATAATATATACCATCCAGGTCAGTAAAAGTGTTCCGACTCCAAAAGAAGCCGGAAGCATGAGCCAGATACGATTAATACCTGACACACTCCTTCCCTCTCCTGTCAGCATTTTCGATGCTTCACAGCCCAGCATTCCTGCCAGAAGCAGATAAATAATTCCAAGCATAATTTCTCCCTGTACATTTCCCCGCCATGCAGATATTCCTATCCTCCCGGGGGATTTTATCAAACAAGTATCAGTATAGCAAAAATCCCTACTTATTAAAAGCAAGTTCACATAAATTAAACATTTTAAATTTTTTGTTGCTTCAGATATTGTTCAATCCCTTTCACTATAGCTTCCACTATTTTATTCTGATATTCTTCTTTGCAGAGAAGTCCGGCCTCTTCCGGATTTGTAAGAAAACCACACTCTACAATATTCAAAACACTTTCACTTCTTTTTAACAGATAATAGGTTTTATTACCTTTTGCCACACGAGGGCGTTTTACTTTCAGTCCCAGATTCAGTTCTTCCTGGATAAACTCTGCCAGATTCTTTCCCCGGACAGAATCTTCATAATAAAACACCTGGGGACCGCATACAGACGAATCCTGATAGCTGTTCTGATGAACACTTATGCACAGCACAGGTCTGTATTTCTTTATCATAGCAATCCTGCACTGCATATCCTGTGCTTTCTGATTTCTGCTGTCCTCCTCATAAAGGCCCTTATCTTCTTCCCTTGTCATGATTACAGAAAATCCTTGTTTTTCCAGAGAATCCTTTAATTTTACGGCAATCTGAAGATTTATCCCCTTTTCTTCCAGTCCGTTCACTCCGATCATTCCCGGATCCGCTCCACCATGTCCTGCATCTACCAGAATGATTTTTGAATTTTCTGTTGAACTCATAGTCTCTGAAACTTCAGCTGCCTGTTTTGACAGAATGAGAAAACTGACAAGAAGCAGACACCCTAACATTAATTCCAGTCCATATTTTTTCAAACTAAAAACACCTCCTGAGACATCTTTTACAGTCTACGGGAAAATTCACTGTTCCTGTAGACTGGCTATAGCAATTCCATAAAATAATGCAATCAGTATTTCATAAAATTCTATATTAATATATGTTTCAGAAGATGTTTTTATAGCCTGCTGATGCAGAACTTTTAATTATTCAGATTGTCCGAGATTACCTGCCAGATTACGTTGTTTTCAAATCCAAGCTTCCATGCAGAAACTCCTGCAAGGTCATATTTGGATACCAGCTTCACTTTCTCTGCAACTGACTGAGCATCCTCAAGCCAGATCTGATAGGTAGAATTATCTATATCATATTTTCCATAATTCTGGGAAGTGGTCTTATCCCAGTAGGTTTCCACATTATTATCTGCAATTGTCTGCTGCGCCTGATCCATACCGATTGCTTCACTGGTTACATTTCCCCCTGTGGTCCTCCACAGTCTGGTATAAAACGGAATGGCATTGATCACACGTTCAGCCGGAACCTCATCCAGTGTATCCTGGATTCCCTGTTCCACCCATGGAAGAGATGCCACAGAACCGGCTTCAGATCCTACATAATGCTCGTCATATCCCATGATGATCACATAATCTACAACCCTTCCCTGCTCAGCCCGGTCATAATGGCTTGTGAAATCCTCAGGAACCGGGTTATCCACTGAAAGAACCAGATTATTCTTATGACACTCTATGGAAAGTTCTCTCAGAAATTCCAGAAAATGAGTTCCCACATCCTCGCTGAGAGATTCAAAATCCACATTGATGCCATCCATTCCCACATCTTGGGCTGCCTGGATCAGCTGACTGATAATATTCTGTCTCGCCGCAGTGCTGGAAAGTGTTTCCGTTGTACTTACTTCCTGTGTAAAGTTGTCGATCAGTCCCCATACCTGGAGCCCCTTTTCATGAGCCTGTGATACATAATCTGCACTCGCAATGCTTGCAATGTTTCCTGAAGTATCTGTCAGATAGAACCAGGTAGGCGAGATCACATTCACACCTGTCATATTTGCTGTCGCATCCGCAAAATAAGCATTGGCATCTGTGGAAGTCACCTGATGCCACACCATATTAACCTTGCTGTCCATAGTAAGATAGGAGTACTGTTCCCTCTTAAAGCTTCGTTCAAATTTTGTCTTCTCTGCTTCTCCCACTTTCTTCTTATCTATATAACCGATATATCCGTCATCCGTAGCTACCTGATCCCAGTTCTCCATTTCTTCGATAAGACGAAGCTTTGTACCTTTCTTTACAGAAGTAAGAATAGCCGATTTAATTCCTCCGCGGTAACGTATGCTTGTATTCTTCTTAACTGTGACTGTTTTTACATTTTTGAATTTATACTGTATGGCAATCCTGTATGGATCTTTTGTGATGTATGCATCAAGATCTGTAAATTCCTGCACATAAGTAAGATTCAGATACACTTTATCATCTTTCACCCATACCTTATCTCCTGCCTCAGATGATGCACTCGCAGAAGTCAGCTCCGAAGGTGTTGCATAAAGTATCTGCTGATTGGCAGAATCCCAGTAATATCTCTGGTTCAGATAAGTATTCACCACATCCAGTGGTAAATAGACTCTGTCTCCGTCCACCAGACCACGTTCTTCCATTTTCTCAGTTCCAATGACCAGGGCAATCTCCCCATCTGCCATTTCTCCATAATATTCATTCAGATCCATTTTCTCAGAAGATGGTATGTACTTCATTACTACATGAGTGACAATTCCAAGAATCGCAACAAGAATGACCAAAACGGCAACTGCGATAACTGGTTTATACTTTTTATTCATAGTATTTTTCCTTTCAGTAAATATTGTGTTACCGGAAACAAAGCAGACTGTAACACGATCGCTATTGATACATCAGCTCACAGAAAGGTATTTCATATAGTTATTTTGAGTATGATGTACCAGTATTATCAACTGTATCGGTAACTTGATGATACTGGCTTAAGTATACCATAAAATATTACAATTGTATTGCAAAATCGTATTTTTCACAAATTTTTAAGATATGCGTAATTATATTCTTATGCTGCCCGAAGGCATTATGAACATCGGGGGGACTGATTCAGAATCTGTTCGGGCAGCTTTCTCTTTTGTTATTTTTCTTTGACGAAATCAAAATCCACACGAGCGATCCGTCCTTTTTCATCTTCAACGTAATCACGCATGTATCCACCACCTTCTGCAATCTGACAGGCTTTTGCAATTGTTTTCGGATTACTGAGTATACCATTCAGATACAGAGAAATTCCCTGTTCACGATAACTCTTCAATTCTTTTTCCAGTGGTTTACGCATGCTCTTTTTGGTTGCCCGTGATATATTTTCCGTAAGCTTACCTCCCTTCTTTCATAAGATTTTTTAGAAAGCACCTTATCGGCTGTTGAAAAAGCAATATCCCTGCACCTGTTTTATCGTTACTGTGAACGGAGTGAACAGTAACGTTTCAACTTCTTATCATCATGGAAATTTTACCTGTACATTGCCACAGCAGGAACGCTGCATGAAAAACGGCAATGAAGTTTAGAAATAAAAGATCACTTTGGTTAATGTTTCAGATCTTCGCTTATGTGAACCGCAGGTTTACTGCTTCTTCTGTTTTCATTATATCCATCTGGTAAACAGATGCAAGTGTTTTTCTTCATTTATGTATTTTTTTCTGTTTTGTTTCTAAAAATTTAATATTTTGGTTGATTACTTATCTTTACATTTTGCAGTTCTGTGTTATATAATATAGTGTATAAAATTTTATAAATTCACAGTCAGACAATAGAATTTTTGAAGTTACTTGCAGCAATTTTCCAAAGGCAGCGCATCTATGGCAATCCTTTAAAATTGCTGTTCAAAAAAACAATAGTAACTTTTAATTTATCCGTAATTGTCCGCAGCTTTCAAAAGTTAAATTTTCATTATCAGAAACACTTTTAATGGATTTTCACAGGCAATTATGAAGCTGCCAGATAATTCAATGTTATTCAGAATAGGATGTGACAACATGAAGATAGAAAAGATCAACGACAACCAGATACGCTGCACACTGACAAGAGAAGACCTGGAGAACCATCAGATCCGTATCAGTGAACTGGCTTACGGCACTGAGAAAGCCAAGAAACTTTTCCGCGATATGATGCAGCAGGCACAGATACAGTTTGGTTTTGAGGCAGATAATATTCCATTAATGATCGAGGCCATCCCGGTGAGTACCGAGAGCATCATCCTGATCATTACCAAAGTAGAGGATCCTGAAGAACTGGATACCCGTTTCTCCAAATTTGCTCCATTCAGAGGGAATGATAAGACAGATACTCTTCAGCTTGACGGTGCAGACAATATTATTGATATCTTCCAGAAGCTTTACGAAGCAAAGATGAAGAGTACTCAGACAAAAGATGGCAAATCTGCTCAGAATACCGGAGCAAAGGAAAATGACGATACTCAGGTTCCTGATGTAAATCTTATCCGTCTCTATGAGTTCGACACACTGGACGATGTGATTGCGGCCGCCCATGGATTGAACGGCTATTTTACCGGTGCAAACACCCTGTACAAAGATCCGGCCGATGAGCTTTACAAACTGGTACTTCACCAGTCATCACTTTCTCCGGAGGATTTTAACAGGGTATGTAATATTCTTACGGAATATGGACAGGGAAAGGCTTTCTCTCTTTCAGGAGAAGCTTATCTGACAGAACATGGAGAACTGATTTCCGATTCTGCCCTTCAGCAGCTGATTCAGCTGTAATAATTTTCATAATTAAAAGAGCATTCAGTTTTCATCTGAAAGCTCTTTTCTTATACCATAGTAAATTACAGATTTCTCAAAAAAGGATGTCCTGAACTTATTCAGAACATCCTTTTTACATGTCAGTCTATGACAATTCAACAATTGTCATAGTCCGTCATATGATTACCTTTCAGGAAGATTATTCTCCAAGAAAATCATTGATCTGGTTAACCAGTACATCAACATCCAGTCCATGAACCATAGCTGCCTCTTCGAGAGATTCCATCTGGGAAGATGGGCATCCAAGGCAATGCATTCCTGCTCTCATAAGAATCGGTGCGATATTTGCATCAATCTGAAGAAGCTGACCGATCAGCATATCTTTTGATACTTTAGCCATTGTATATTTCCTCCTTAATTTTTCTTCATACTACTCAGCTTTTATAGCTTCTGATATTATAATACTATTTTACTCTGGAATCAACTGCAAACTTTTAATTTTATCGTTCCTCCCTGAAATACGGAAGTCCCAGCGCAGCAGGCGGCTGGTGTTCCTTTTTCTTTCGGAAGCTTGTGAATACCAGTACGATAATCGTTACCACATAAGGCAGTGCTTTAAATACTTCCTGCATGCTTCGTCCAAGTCCCGGGATATAAAGATACAGAATATAAAGAGCTCCGAACAGGAATGCTCCCCAGATTGCATTCAGTGGTTTCCATAATGCAAAGATTACCAGTGCAACAGCAAGCCAGCCACGATCTCCAAAACCATTGTCTGTCCAGGTTCCTCCTGAATATTCCATTACGAAATAGAGTCCGCCCAGACCTGCCAGACCTGCACCGATACAGGTTGACAGATACTTATATTTGATAACATTGATACCTGCTGCATCTGCAGTTCCCGGATTTTCACCGATTGCCCTGAGATTCAATCCCGCTCTTGTCTTGAACAGAAAAAACGATAACAGGACTGCTATAATAATACAGAGATATGTAAGGAAACCATAATTAAATAAAATACCTCCGATAACCGGAATCTTAGACAATCCCGGGATTTTTGCCGTATAGGCACTTCCTGTTACTTTTACGGAAATCTGTCCTACACCGCCTGCAAGCTTGGAAATAGAACCGCCAAAGAAGTTACCAAAACCTGTACCAAAAATGGTAAGTGCAAGACCTGTTACATTCTGATTTACACGAAGTGTGATAGTCAGGATACTGTAGATCAGACCACCGATTGCAGCACATGCAAATGCACACAAAAACGATATCAGTACACCCACAAGTGCATTGGGATCAGGATTATCCTTCTCATAGAGGAAAGCTCCCATCAAACCTGAAATGCCGCCCATATACATAATTCCCGGAATACCAAGATTCAGATTACCGGATTTCTCTGTCATAATCTCACCAAGCGCCCCATACAGAATACAGATGCCCTGGACAATTGCTTTTTGAATAAAAACTATCAGTACACTCATTGCCGCTACCTCCTATTTCTTTGCACGCTTTACTCTGTAGTTGATAAAGAATTCTGCACCGATCAGGAAAAACAGAATGATTCCCAGAAGAACATTGGAAGCATTCTCATTCAGTCCATACTGTGTTGCGATCTGTACGGCACCCTGGTTCATAAATACGATGCCAAAGGAAACTGCAACCATAATAAATGTATTAAACTTGGAAAGCCATGCGACAATGATTGCAGTAAATCCACGACCGCCTGCTGTTGCAGTGGAAATCGTATGGCTGGCTCCGCTGACAATAACAAAACCTGCGATACCACAGATTGCACCGGAGATTGCCATTGTACGGATAATAACCTTTTTCACCTGGATACCGGCATATCTGGCAGTATTCTCGCTCTCACCTACTACTGCGATCTCATAGCCCTGCTTACAGTATTTCAGATAAATAAACATTCCCACTGTCAGAATCAGGACAATGACTACATTCCAGCCATATTTCTGTCCGAACAATTCCGGAAGCCATCCGCCTTTTGTAGCCTGATTGATGATACCGACTGTATTAGAACCTTTCGGATTTTCCCAGAATACAATACAATAAGTTACTACCTGCATGGCAACATAATTCAACATCAGAGTAAACAGTGTCTCATTTGTATTCCAGTTTGCTTTAAATACAGCCGGGATCATTCCCCAGATCATTCCGCCAAGTGCACTTGCCACAAACATTACGATCAGGAGTAACCCTGTAGGCATCTTATCTCCTGCATAGATCATGACGGCAGCAGAGCAGGCACCACCGATCAGGATCTGACCTTCTGCACCGATGTTCCAGAATTTCATTTTAAATGCAGGTGCCAGACCAATGGAAATACACAGCAGTACCATTGTATCTCGTATGGTCTGCCACAGACGGCGATCCGAACCCATTGCTCCATCCCAGATTGCCTTATAGACATCCACCGGATTCATCTTTACCAGAGCAACGATCACCGCTCCGCACACGATCAGTGCAAGGATCAATGCAATGAAACGGATCAGAAGACGTTCCTGCCATCTGGCTTTGTTTCTTCTTTTACTTACCTGTAAGAAAGGTTCTTTCTTCATGCCTGTGTCCCTCCTTTTTCATGCTTCGTCATAAGAATCCCGATTCCTTCTTTCGTTGCAGTTCTTCCATCCTCAATTCCGCTGATTTTACCTCCGCAGAACACTGCAATCCTGTCACACAGTTCAAGAACTACATCAAGATCCTCAATAACACAGACTACTGCAACCCCTTTTTTCTTCTGTTCATTCAGAAGGCGGTAAATCACATGGGAAGTATTGACATCCACCCCTCGAGTTGGGAAAGCTACCAGAAGCACTTTCGGATTCTGGGCAATTTCTCTTCCTACCAGAACCTTCTGCACATTTCCTCCTGACATCTGACGGACAGGTGCAGAAATACTTGGAGTCATGACTTCAAGCTGTTCTTTGATTTTTAACGCCAGTGCCTTTGGACCTTTTCGATCCAGGAATGGACTTTTGCCATTGCGATAGCTTCTGAGCATCATATTATCGGTCATATCCATATCGCCCACAAGCCCCATACCAATACGGTCTTCCGGAACAAAAGCAAGGCTGATCCCTGCTTTATTAATGGAGATAGAATCCATTCCTGCAAGCTCTGTTCCTTTTCCATTGTCATCAAACAGGGTGATCGAACCGCTCTCTATTGCCTGGAGTCCTGCAATTGCCTCCAGAAATTCTTTCTGGCCGCTTCCGGAAATGCCGGCAATACCCAGAATCTCTCCTGCATTTACTGTCAGATCAACATCATCCAGAGTTTTTACCTCTTCTTTGTTTTTACAGTTCAGACCTTTGACTACTAATCGTTTCCTTACATTCTCCGGTTCAGGACGGTCGATATTGAGATCTACTCTGCCGCCTACCATCATCTCTGACAGACTCTGTGCATTTGCCTGAGCTGTTTCTACTGTATCAATATACTTTCCTTTTCTGAGGATTGCCACACGATCTGATAACGCCAGAACTTCCTGGAGTTTGTGCGTGATGATCATAATGGAACATCCATCTTTTCTCATATTTCTCAAAATATCGAATAACCGGTCAGACTCCTGTGGTGTCAGAACTGCGGTCGGCTCATCCAGGATCAGAATCCTCGCGCCGCGGTAGAGCATCTTTATGATCTCAACTGTCTGCTTCTGGGAAACGGACATTTCGTAGATCTTCTGTGACAGATCCAATTCAAAGCCATATTTATCTGCCAGCTTCTGAATATCCTCTGTGATCTTCTTCATGTCCAGCTTTCCCTTTCCCGGAAGTCCCAGAACAATATTCTCTGCTGCTGTCAGTACATCTACCAGTTTAAAATGCTGATGTACCATACCGATTCCCAGTTCATAGGAATCTTTCGGTGAACGGATCGTTACTTCTTTTCCATTTACAAAAATATGTCCTTCATCCGGATAATAAATTCCATAGATCATATTCATCAGAGTTGTCTTTCCGCTTCCGTTTTCCCCCAGAATTGCAAGAATCTCCGATTTTCTCAGTGTGAGATCTACATGATCATTCGCCTGGACCGAACCAAAACTCTTGGAAATATCTCTAAGTTCAAGTGCATAGTTTTCTCCCACTATCGTTTCCTCCTTTTATCTAATGATATCCAATCTACAGTAAAAGTCCTGTCTCTTTGACTGCCGATATCATTTAATCCTACTTCTGAATTATGGAATTGCTCTCCTGTATACTCCATAATACAGCAAAAGAAACCTTCTGTCAGAAGACTTCAAGACTTCTTTTGCACGTACGATATGAAAACAGCAGAGCTGCCGCCCGGGCAGCCCTGCTGTCGTAAATTGCTCCGCGCTTTGCAGCTCCAGCAATTTTCTTATTCTGTAATAGATGTAATTCCATCAATCGCAATATCAAATGCAGGTGCGGAACCATATTCAGATTCATGGAAGTATCCGTCAGAAATGTACTCTGTATCACCCTTCTTATAAGTATCAAGTTCCTTGCCGTCTACTGTAAATGCAGATGTATCAAATACATGAAGGGAACCATCAATGAGCGCATCTTCCACTTCTTTGACCTTTTCTTCTGTACCCTCTGCTACAGTTTTGTCATTGAGAGCTGTGATCTTATCTGCACCTTCCGCAAATCCTTTACACCAGTCAGTATCAATTGCTGTGCCGTCAAGCATACACTGTACTGCGTATGTATAATATACACCCCAGTCCATAGATGCAGAAGTAAGTGCTGTGTTCGGAGCAACAGATGTCATATCAATATTATAACCTACACATGGAACGCCTGCTGCTTCGCATGCTGTAGGAGCACCTGTTGTATCTGCATGCTGGCTGATCAGTACACAGCCGTCAGAAATCAGAGCATCTGCACACTCTTTCTCAAGGTCAAAGCTTGCCCAGCTGTTTGTATATTTTACTTCCATTGTTACAGACGGGCATACGCTCTTCGCACCAAGATAGAAAGCTGTATAACCGGAGATAACCTCTGCGTATGGGAATGCACCTACATAACCCATCTTGCATGCGTCTTCTTTTACTGTTCCGTCCTCGATCATTTCATTCAGTTTCAGACCTGCAACTACACCTGACACGTAACGTGCTTCATAAATATTTGTAAAATAGTTATGCATATTGGAAAGTCCGCTGGATGCAGCCTGTGTTCCTGTTGCATGACAGAACTGAACCTCCGGATATTCCCCTGCTGCTTCCAGTATATAAGTCTCATGTCCAAAGCTGTTTGCAAAGATGATCTGACATCCCTGATCTGCAAGGTCTGCTGCCGCATCATAGCATCCTTCATCTTCACCGATGAGAGTTTTCTCAATAATCTGAGAATCGTCAAGACCAAGCTTCTCTTCCATCTCATCAATTCCTTTCATATGAGCTGCTGTGTAACCTTCATTCTCATCACCGATATAGATCACTCCTACTTTCAGGTCCTCTTTTGCAATCCCTTTGCCTTCATCTTCTGCAAATACCGGTGCACTCATGGAAACCGCCATTACTGTTGCAAGTCCAATTGCCAATGCTTTCTTCATTCTTCATTCCTCCATTCTTTCTATTTGTTTTCTGATTCCTGCTACGGAACAAAAGAGGCACAACTTTCTGTGTTATGCCTCCTTGCAAGTATCTTTACTATAACCGTTTATGTCTGAATTGTCAATAAATTCAGCAAAAACGCACTTTCTTTTTGATACTCTTATTTTTTTTGTATATTAACAGACTATTTTCCATCATACAAATGCCTGTATTTTGGCAGGATAATTTCTCTGCTCGGACAGACATTCACATGCCCGTCAGCTATTTGTAATCTGCAGGTAAAGTAAGCAAATGCTAACTTAATATTATTTTATAATGTATCTGATTTTATACTTGTAATTCAGACAAAGATATATTAAAATGTATGCAGAACCCCGAAAGGGGCCTAAAACGTTATTACGATAAGGAGGATTCTAATTATGGCATATGTAATTTCAGACGAATGTGTAAGCTGTGGAACATGCGAAAGCGAATGTCCTGCAGAAGCTATCTCTCAGGGAGATGAGCATTATGTAATCGACGCTGATGCATGCTTAGACTGCGGAACATGTGCAGATGCATGTCCAACAGAGGCTATTCATCCAGCAGAATAATTCATGATTTCAAAACAGCTTCATCTCTGTTTACCGCAGAGACGAAGCTGTTTTCTTTATGGATAACTTTTACAAATGTTTTCTTCTGATCCTCCTGCTTCTTTTTTCCAGTGCTGCAGCAGCCTCTTTTCTCGCAAGCTGTCTGTTACGGATCGTTTCATCCAGATCCCGGCACTGGTCTTCTCCCTCTTTTTTCATATGTAGCTCCTGAGCGATCAGACGTTCCATGATTTTCTGAAATTCAAGTATTTTTTCCCTCTCAGGCTGTTCATCTTCAAGAAGCTTCACTTTGCTCGCAGTAGTCCCGGGTGCAGTCCTTGAAATTCTTGGAACCAGTTCTTTGATCGCTCTCAGGGCAAGTCCTCTTTTCTTTAGTTCCTTTATATTAGCCAGAAGCGTAATATCATTTCCTGTATAGTAACGATGTCCCTGCTCATTCCTGCATATCCTCAGTTCCAGTTCTTCCTCCCAGTACCGGAGGACCGATGCCCTCACGCCAAGGATTTCTGCGGTCTGAGTCACAGTATACCGCTGCTCCATGCTGCCCCTCCTCCTTTTGAGTCCATTTTTTCATCAGAAACCACTGATGCATATCAACAACTCAATCTATCACCTGATATCATTGAACCACTGCACTGTAAAAACAGCTGTCGTAATCCTGATATCATGTATATTTATTATAAAACGCCATACCGAGATTGCAAGAAGTTTCGATTGACAAACTTCCCTATAAAACTTTATTTTGACACAAAAAAACAGGGAAACAGTACCGGATTCTCCCCCTGATACTGTTTCCCTGTAAAATTTTTCTATAGCAATCCTCGTAAATAATGCATTTAAGACAATTCAGCAGGATTTCACACTCTGATGGGCTGGATTAAGATGCATTATTTTAGAGGATTGCTATAATATTATTCAAGTCAAAGATCAAACTCCTCTGAGATAGATTATTTCTTCATATTCACAAACTGTGTATATCTCGGCAGCCATACCAGTTCTACTGTTCCGATGGGACCGTTTCTCTGTTTGGCAATGATGATCTCTGCAATGTCCTTCTTCTCTGTATCCTTATGATAATAGTCATCTCTGTAGATAAACATTACCACATCGGCATCCTGTTCAATGGCTCCGGATTCTCGAAGATCCGAAAGCATTGGTCTGTGATCCGGACGCTGTTCTACCGCACGGCTGAGCTGAGACAATGCGATCACCGGCACATTCAGCTCTCTGGCAAGAGCTTTCAGAGAACGGGAAATATCTGAAATTTCCTGCTGTCTGGAATCACTTTTTCCACTTCCGCTCATCAGCTGCAGATAGTCGATCATGATAATCCCGAGATTATGTTCCAGCTTATATTTCCTGCATTTGGAACGCATTTCCGCAATGGAAATACCCGGCGTGTCATCAATGATCAGATTAGATTTACCGATAATATCTGCTCCTTCTACCAGTTTTGTCCAGTCCTCGTCTTTCAGATTACCTGTTCTCATATTCTGGGAATCTACATGAGATTCCATTGCCAGAAGTCGGTTCACCAACTGTTCCTTTGACATTTCCAGACTGAATATGGCAACTGTGACATCCTTTCGGAATGCCATATACTGTGCAATGTTCAGTACAAAGGCTGTTTTCCCCATGGAAGGACGGGCTGCGATCAGCACCAGATCAGAAGGATGCATACCGGATGTTTTATAATCCAGATCCATAAAGCCTGTGGGAATACCTGTTACAGAACCTTTAAGCTTAGACGCTTTCTCAATGTTATTAATGGCATTCAGAACCACCTGCTGGATTGGAACATATTCTTCATTGTTGCGTCTCTGGAGAATATTGAACAGTTTTTTTTCCGCTTCTTCCAGAATAATCTCTGTATTCTCCTTCTCCAGATAGCAGGTGTTGGCAATCTCTTCATTTGCCTTGATAAGTCTGCGAAGAACTGCTTTCTCACTGACGATCTTTGCGTAGTACTTCACATTTGCAGAAGTAGGAACCGCTGAGATCAGATCTCTTACATATTCCATACTGCTGATATCCGGCGGGAGTTCTTTCTCCTTTAAACGATTCTGAAGGGTCACCAGATCTACCGGTTTCCCTTCATTACACAATTCCACCATTGCATCAAAGATGATGCCATATTGTTTCTGATAAAAATCATCACTGGTAAGTATCTCAGATGCCACAAGGATCGCATCTCTGTCCAGGATCATTGAGCCGATTACAGACTGCTCTGCCTCTATACTGTGGGGGAGTATTCTTTTAATCAGCGCTTCTTCCATTCTTTATCCCTCCGGAAGACTTATGCTTCTTTTACCCATACTTTAAGAGTTCCTGTTACCTTAGGATGTAATCTGACAGGCACCTGGGTAACACCAAGTGTACGGATTGGCTCAGGAAGCTGCAGTTTCTTTTTATCAATGTCAAGATTCAACTGTTTCTTTGCTGCTTCAGAGATTTCTTTGGAAGAAACGGAACCAAAGGTTCTTCCGCCTTCTCCTGTTTTCAGTGTAAGGATAATTTCTTTTGTCTCGAGATCCTTTGCAAATGCCTGTGCTGCTTCATATACTTCTTTTGCGACCTTCTCTTCGTTTGCTTTCTGAAGTTTCAGATCATTTAAATTCTTAGGAGTTGCCTCCAGCCCCAGTTTCTTAGGAAGGATCATGTTTCTTGCATATCCGTCACTTACATTTACGATCTGTCCCTTTTTTCCAAGTGCTTTTACGTCTTCAAGTAAGATTACTTTCATTTTGTGTTTTCCTCCTGATATTCCTGATCTATGATGTCTTTAAGCATTCTCTCCACCTCATCCGGAGAAGCCTTGACCTGCGCACCGGCAATATTCATATGACCGCCTCCGCCCATCTTTTCCATCATTACCTGTACATTAATTTCATCAATAGCTCTGGCACTGATATAAACTTCATTATTGTACTGAGTCAGTACAAAGGATGCCTTAACCCCTGCAATATTCAGAAGCTCATTGGCTGCCTGTGCTCCTATGACTGTAGGGCTGTCCAGATTTTCACTTGGACATCTGGCAATGGCATAGCATTCTCTGTAAATCTGTGCAGTTCTCACTGCTTCTGCACGTGCCTGATAAGATTTCAGATCATCCCTTAACAGTTTACGTACTCTGGTCACGTCTGCTCCACTCCTTCTTAAGAATGCAGCAGCCTCAAAGGTACGTACACCTGCTCTTGTCGTAAAATTGTTTGTATCGATCATAATTCCCGCATAGAGACAGTCAGCCTCCATATTGCGGATACGCAGGTCATCCGAGAAATACTGCAGGATCTCTGCTACCATCTCACAGGCTGAGGATGCATAAGGCTCCACATAGGAAAGCACCGCATTCTCTATCACTTCGCTTCCCCGCCTGTGATGATCCAGCACAACAATTGTCTTTGTCATGTGCAGAAGCTCCTCGCATTCCGTATAGCTTGGTCTGTTAGTATCAACTACAACCACCACTGTATTGTTATCTACCATATCTTTAGCCTGCTCGCTGTCCACAAACATAGATGGCTCGTAGTCTGGATTATTCACATATCCTGCGATCAACGGTCTGATAGATTTTGTCGGATCATTCACTACAATACTGACAGATTTTCCAAGTGTTTTACCTGCACGGAAAATACCGATTGCTGCTCCCAACGCATCCACATCTGTGATTTTATGTCCCATGACAACGACTCTGTCTTTCGTACTCATAAACTCTTTCAGTGCCTGCGCTTTTACCCTGGCTTTTACGCGGGTATTCTTCTCCATCTGCTGAGTCTTTCCGCCGTAATAGGTAATATTATTTCCATTCTTAATAACAACCTGATCACCGCCACGTCCAAGTGCCATCTCTATAGCAATACGTGAATACTCATAATTTTGAATATAAGTGGAGGCATTCAGTCCCACACCAATACTCAAAGTGATTGCCATCTCATTTCCGATATTAACTGTTTTAACCTCGTCCAGAATATGAAATCTCTGTTCTTTCAGAGCCTCAAGCGAACTCTGGCGCATGATCAGGAAATATTTGTCCTTCTCAAGTTTCTTTACAAGACCATCGAAATTGGAAAAATATTTCGTAATCTTCCGGTCAATCAGAGCAATCAGAAGTGAACGTCTCACATCCTCTACACTCTCAAGTGCTTCCTCATAGTTATCCAGATAAGCCAACGCTACAACAAGCTTATTGTCTTCATTCTTTTTAATGTAAGACTTCAGTTCTGTATCGTCATACAGATACATGGCGATCAGGCTGACATTCCTGTTTGAATTCTCCAGAAGCTCACTTTTGGCAACCACTTCACCAAGAGACACCCTCTGCATGGAAATACGATAAGTCTTCTCTCCAAATCGAGTACTGATCTCAGCAGTCTCTTTCTTATCTGCAACCGGTAATTTGTCAGCTGTTACATCCGGAAAAACAGTGCTGACATTTTTCTTATAAAACTGATCTTTACCTGTAAGCTCCGCAAATACTTTGTTGGACCAGATCATTCTGCCATTCATATCCATAATGGCATAGGGCAATGCCAGTTCTTCAAGGATTCTCTTTTCAAGCGAATCATACTGATTGGCAAAGGCTATCAGTTCATTTACAATGAACGGTCTGTGGCATCGGAGTATTATTACTGCACATCCCACATAAATCAGGATTCCACCTGACACAATAATACCAGCCTTCACGCTGACAAAATATACCCAGATATTAAGTACGATCAGTAAAGCCGAGAGAATCAGAGGCCACCGCATGAATGCTTTCATATGCCCTTTTAATTTCAGTTTATCACTCATATCTTTCTTTCCGTTCTTCATCATTCTATTTGTTTCGCCTGTACACAGCAAATGTGCTGCATATAGGCAGGTTCTGTGAAAAACGCCCTTTGAATCATATTATAACAGATTTGAACAGAATTTACCATAGCAACAGAAGAACGCACAAAAATAATGGTTATTGTGTGTTACTGTTCACTCCGTGCCCAGTAACACGCTTCGCGATGCACAGAATTTATGCTATTCGCATAAATTCGCGCGGTATGTCTCGGGATTTTGGCATTCTCATGCCAAAACACCTCGCGGGATAGTGACGTGTGAACAGTAACTATTGTGTTACTGTTCATTCTGTTATATAGCAATTCTCGTAAATAATGCAAAAATGCTGCTCCGCCAAATGCGGAGCAGCATTTATCATCTTCAGAATTAGTCCTGGATGTATGGCATCATAGACATATGACGTGCTCTCTTGATAGCAACTGTCAGTGCTCTCTGATGTTTTGCACAGTTTCCTGTAATTCTTCTTGGAAGGATTTTTCCTCTTTCAGAAACATATTTTCTTAATTTTGCTACATCCTTGTAGTCGATCTCGTTATTCTCTTTACCACAGAATACACAAACTTTTTTTCTTCTGCGGCCGCCTCTTCTCTTCATTGGAGAGTCTGGTCTTTCGCCTCTATTGTAAGCCATGATTGCTTTCCTCCTATTTTATTCTATCAGTTTGTATTAAATAAACGGCAGTTCTTCATCAATTCCATCCGGAATGTTCATGAAACCGTCTGCACTGGCTGCTCCCGGAGCCGGCATGGATGGTGCAGGTGCTGATGTCTGAGGATGGGAAGCTGCGTAATTATCGCTGGCCGCCTTGCTCTCAGCAAACTCCTGTTCCTCAACTACTACCTCTGTGGTATAAACCTTCTGGCCATCACGATTGGTGTAGCTGCCTGTCTGAATGCGTCCTGAAACAATGATCTTAAGTCCCTGACGGAAATACTTCTCAGCAAACTCGGCTGTACGTCCAAAGGATACACAACTGATAAAGTCTGCTGTTGCTTCACCGTCACGGCGGAATCTTCTGTCTACTGCCAGTGTATATCTGGCAATTGCCAATGCATTCTCTCCTGCGGAATATCTCACCTCAGGATCTCTTGTTAAGCGTCCCATTAAAATTACTTTGTTCATATAAATACCTCTTCGTTTCTGCTTTGAATGGTTGAACGGATCAATTAATGGTGCCTTCTAAAATCCACCCTGTATAAGATTATGCGTCTTTTCTTACGACTAAGTATCTTAATACATTGTCCATGATGCGAACGTGTCTTTCAACTTCCGCCGGGCACTGTGCGTCTGCTTCAAACTGAATGAAATAGTAGAAGCCTTCATGCATTTTCTGAATTTCGTAAGCTAATTTTTTCTTACCCCATTCTTCTACTTCTGTGATAGTGCCGTTGTAACGTGTGATGTATCCTTTTGCTTTCTCAACAACTGCATCACGTACTTCGTCTTCAACTTTTGCACTAACAACTAATGCTAACTCGTACTTGTTCATGTCTTGCTTTACCTCCTTATGGTCTGTTGGCCCTTTGCCTGTCAAAGAGCAAGGATATAAAATATATCACGAGTGTTGATTCTAACATAGTTTTTCGTGTCTGTAAAGTACTATTTTTCTTTTTTTATCAAATTTTTAGTATTTTTCTCAACCATCTTGCGCGGTACCATGATCTGATGTCCGCATCCTGTACATTTCAGGCGAAAATCAGCACCTACCCTTAAGATTTCCCAGTCTCTGCTTCCGCAGGGATGGACTTTCTTTAATGTAACAATATCACCAACTTCATAGGGAAGTCCCATAATCTCTTACTCCTCTTATATAACTTTGACACTAACAGTGAATCTGTGAAAATACCTGTCCGATCGGCCCCTGGATCAGAAGGTCTGCATATCTGTCTCTCGGAGTCGGGGATTTGTTGATCACTACAAGGTGCTCTCCCCGGAAGTAATCGATCAGTCCTGCTGCCGGGTAAACAGCCAGGGAAGTTCCCCCTATGATCAGCACCTGTGCCTCTGAGATTGCCTTCACTGCTTCATTGATCGTCTGATTGTCCAGACCTTCTTCATACAATACCACATCCGGCTTGATAATTCCACCACATTCGCATCTCGGAACACCTGTGGATGCTTTCATGTGGGCAAAATCATAAAATCTGTGACACTTCATGCAGTAATTGCGGTATACACTTCCATGAAGCTCCAGCACCTTCTTACTGCCTGCCATCTGATGCAGATTGTCGATATTCTGGGTAATAACTGCTTTCAGTTTTCCTGCCCGTTCCAGCTCTGCCAGCTTCAGATGTGCTGCATTTGGTTTTGCAGTGTCACAAAGCATCTTGTCTCTGTAGAATTTGAAAAATTCTTCCGGCTTTCTTATAAAGAATGTATGGCTTAAGATTGTTTCTGGAGGATAGTCATATTTCTGATGATAAAGTCCATCCTGACTTCTGAAATCCGGGATTCCGCTCTCTGTGGAAACACCTGCTCCACCGAAGAAGACAATATTGTCATATTTGTCTACAAGTTCCTGTAATCTCTCAACTTCTCCTGCCATTTAGAATTCCTCCTTTATTTTTTTCAAAACACTGTTACTGAAATTTTATCATCCTCTTAACTTCTACTTTTCAACATCAAGTGTATCCACACGTTTTCCCTGGACAACATAACGGGTTGCCTCGTTTCCTGTACAGGTAGACAGAGTAATGATCTTGTCCTTTATGTTCATTCCTTCTGCATCTGTCTGAATCTCGGAATATCCTCTGATCTTCTCCAGATATTTTTCAAATTCCTCACCAGGTCCCTTAAACAGTGTATAGGTATCACTGTTCACACCTGTGGTGTACGCAGAAATAATCTCATACCTGTAGTTTTTCTCAGGTGTAAAGATCCAGAAATATTTGCTCTTCTTATAAGTCTCTTCATCCTGTGTAAACTTCTTAAGCTGAGCAAACATGGAACCATTTTTCATATTATGGCCATACACGATCGTATTACAGTCACTGAAATCCCCTTTGTTTTCATAATCCACAAAGATAGTACCTGCAAAATTGTAATTCTTCTCATAGGTTCTGTGAAGATAAGTTTCATTGTCTTTGCCATGCACAATGGGATAATTGATATCCGGCACTGCTTCCACATAAATCCATCCCACTACATCATTATTTACACTTTTAAGAGATGCAAAGTCAATATCCATAGGTGCTTTCAGCTCACTGCCGGCTTCCGGTCCTGCCGCTTCTCCATCCGGATCTCGTTCTGTTACCGCCATCTGTGTGATTGAATTGTACTCATCCGTACCTTTCTTATATTCTGTATAAATATGAAACAGATTATATCCTGCATAACAGAATACACAGATTGCTGCGATCAGAACAACCGTCAACACAACATCCCCTGCTGTCTTCTTTTTTTTAGGCTGTTTTTCTGACATTCTTCCTCCATTTCCGCAGCACATTGCTGCTATGTATCAGCTGCTGTCTGATTGACTTCTATATAATATACAGACATCCGTTTCCAACCGCTGTCTGTGACAGACTATTATACCCGGTCACATCATTCTTCCTGTAATCCATCATGCACTGCCTCCAGACACGCTTTTCGCAGTTCATTTTCTTCTTTATTATATAAAAGCATCTCGCTGTGTTCAAAATATGCCGGACAGCCATTTCCGGCAATAAACGAAGTCATTGACTTATCCGCTGTGATCCCTGTCACGAAAAGCAGCATTTCCTGATTTTCGCCAAAGCTCTCTTTAATAAATGAAAAGGCATTCTGCAGTTCTCCCTGGAGTTTCTGGATCATATCTTCTCTGCATACTGCTTCTTTTTCAAAACATTTACTGATCCGCTTAAATCCATTTTCAGCTGACCGCACATGTTCTTTCTTTGCTATCAGAATATATTCCCTCAGCCTGCGGATTGCCGTCTCCTGATATTTCTGTTCTCTTACTGAGATCAGTTCCATCTTTACTTTGATCTGCAGACTGTTTTCCTGTTCCTGCACAAATTCTTCAAGCAATGAAATTCCCAGCTTCTCTTCCTCAGCATTCTTTCTCACCTGAGTTCTCAGATGCAGAAGCATCTCATAGAGTACCTCAAGCTGATGATCTGCCTGTCCGTATTCTTCCGCTTTTTCTCTCAATGCCCCCAGAATCAGATTTACAACTACAAAACGCTCCTCAAAAGCTCCATCTGCAGCCATCTTCTCCTTCAGCGCCAGATTCTCCCGGCTCAGATTTCCGGACAGGATCGACGGGATTTCATAATCCTCCCCATACTTTGTATATAACTGATAAAAACCTGCAAAATCTCTGGCTGTTTCCTCTTTCTGGAGAAATTCCTCCACCAGTTCCTCACTGATCCCGATCCCCAGCTTTTCATAGCTTTGCAGAAGTCTTGAAAGATCCTCCCAGCCCCTGGCAGTCACAAAGAATTTACCGTCTACTGTATTCTCCACCGCATAGAAATTGTTTTTCTTCACAGACAGATAAGAAATGATCGCCTGGTGCACCTTCTGCTGTCCTGCATATTTCAGCCAGATATCGCAGTCAGGCTCAATTGTAAGCTTACGGACACGGTCGAGTGTGACAATATCAAATTCCCTGACAGATTTATTATACTCCGGTGGATTTCCCGCTGCTGCCAGAATCCAGCCTTCCGGAATCTTATGACTTCCAAAGGTTTTATTCTGGAGAAGTGCCAGCATTGCCGGTGCCAGGGTTTCAGACACACAGTTGATCTCATCAATAAACAGGATTCCCTCTTTCCTGCCTGTCTTCTCCATACAATCATAGACAGATGCCACGATCTCACTCATTGTGTAATCTGTCACCATCATTCCTTTTCCACCGTAATTCCGTTTAACGATCTCCGGAAGACCGATGGCACTCTGACGGGTGTGATGGGTAATGGTGTAGGCTACAAGTCCCACACCGCACTCTGCTGCCGCCTGTTCCATAATGGCAGTTTTGCCGATTCCCGGCGGACCGATCAGCAACAGCGGTCTCTGACGGATCAGAGGATAAGTATAATATCCATTCTCATCCTTCGCCAGATATGCACGAAGTGTATTACAGATTTCTGCTTTTGCTTCCTGTATGTTCATTTTATTATCATACTCCTGCTAATTATTTAGTTACTGTTCACTCCGTTCCCAGCAACACGCTTCGCGATGCACAGAATTTATGCTAATCGCATAAATTCGCGCGGTATGTCTCGGGTTTTCTGTGACCTTCGCTCACAAAAAACACCTCGCGGGATATTACCAGTGAACAGTAACATTATTTACTCAAACTGACATCTGCTCCGCAGTTTGTCCCGTTCCTGTGATCAGACATTTCGCCCATGGCGGCACCAGTTTCATCTTGTCCGTCCGTTTCAGAAATACAAATGCAGTCTCATAA
This sequence comes from Blautia sp. Marseille-P2398, assembly GCF_964240315.1. Lineage (NCBI taxonomy): Bacteria > Bacillati > Bacillota > Clostridia > Lachnospirales > Lachnospiraceae > Blautia > Blautia sp. Marseille-P2398. Next base: position 17,843 of record NZ_CAXSTD010000019.1, on the reverse strand, counting down.
TCCGGCTTTTGTCCCGGATAAATCCCGTCACCATCTGTAAAATAGATCAGTGCTCTGAGATTCTTCAGTTCTTTTCTCTCTTTTTCCTGACGGATCAATTCAAATACAGGGCGGAAATCTGTACCTCCCCTGCCCTGGATCTTAACGTTCCGGATGTATTCCTTCCACTCTTCCTCAGAATGGATCACATCCACTTTCTGGATAAAACAGTCGCACTGGACGATATATACCTTCATCCTGCTGAAAAAATTCTCTTTTTCACTTAAAATCCCATAGGTTTCACCCAGAAATCTCTGTACAGTTTCTCCTGAACATGAACCGGATGTGTCAATGGCGATCACCAGCTCCTCCAGACGGTTTACTTCTTTATACTCCAACGGTTCTATCAATGGAATATTTCCATAATGTTCCATTCCAAAGCTGTAAAAAATATAATCAAAGCTCTCCGTATCCAGCTCCACTTCCTCCCGCAGTCTGCAGAACTGCTTCAGAAATTTCCGGTAATCATATTTACTGCGGTAGATCTCATCCAGTTCTTCCTGCTGATCGTTTGTCTGAGTCCCTGCCCTGCTTTGCATACCGGTCTTATTCTGTGAGGTATAAGCAAGGATATGTTCCCATTTTTCCTTTGTTCTCCTGCCTCCTGATGCCTGTCCGGCAGTTCTCTGCCAGAATATGTGATCATCAAAAGTATTTGTGTTCACCTGTGTATCATCTGATTTTCTTTTCTTCAGGCTGATTTTGCCTTCTCCGACAGCCTTGTCGATCAGCTGCTCTACAAAACAGTCGCATTCCCTGTCCCATTCACCGGAATCTCTGTCAGGTTCCATGAAAATATGAAGGTACAGACAGTGAAGCAGCATGTGCAGATATCCTCTTCTTACTGCTGCCGGATCTTCCAGATATTTTTTCATAAGAAATACCGGATTAAAATAAATCAGCTCCCCGTCTGTCCCAATTGTATCAATGCTGCTGTCTGCTTTGTATTCCAGACTTGCAAATGCCCCGTCCAGATAAGGAAAGTCCAGATATAATTGATTTCTGCAGTTTTGCAGGATTTTTTTTCCGGTAAGTTCCTGCTCTGTTGTTGTTTTACAGTGAAAAGTCTTTTTTTGGGTATCCATATTTTTTATCTTTCAGATGAAGCAGCCATACCAGAGAACGCAGCTTTGCTTTTTCCTGTGCACATCTTATAAAATTCTCCAGCTCATTTACGGAAAACCATCCGCATTTCTCGATCTGCTCCATCCTTTCTGTATCCTCATTCTCTATCAGAAGCTCCATTACAGAACGTATTCTGAGCTTCAGGTATTTCTGTATCTCCTGATATTTATCGGACTCTCTGTCCGGATTTTCCTGAAAATAAATCTCCAGAGCCTGTTCAAGCTTTCTGTCCTGCATCAGATCATCTTCCTCTCCTGTGAAATTACCATAACCACAATATAACACAAAAAAGCCTCATTTTAAAGTCCTGTTCCTGCCCCTCTATTGACTTTCCTTTCCGTTATGTTACTATAAAATTACATATATTCTATCACAGATGAAAGGATTTTATCTTATGAATACTATCAAAAAATTCATCCACTACTATGGTCCGTATAAAACGGTCTTTTTTATTGATCTGATATGTGCTGCCGTGATCAGTCTGATAGATCTGGCATATCCTCAGATCCTGCGGACTATGACAAAAACACTGTTCACTCAGGATCAGTCAAGGATTCTTCATGCACTGCCTGTGATCGCAGGAGGACTCTTTCTTATGTATGTGATCCAATGTCTCTGCAAATATTATGTAACCTGCCAGGGACACATGATGGGAGCAAATATGGAACGGGATATGCGGCAGGAATTATTTGATCATTACCAGCAGCTTTCATTTTCCTATTACAGTCAGAATAATTCCGGTCAGATGATGAGCAAGCTGGTCAGTGATCTTTTTGATATTTCCGAGTTTGCACACCATGGTCCTGAAAACCTTTTTATCTCTCTGGTAAAGATCATCGGTGCTTTTGTCTTTCTTTTCTTTATCAATAAGAAACTGGCATTTCCACTGATCATCCTTGTTATTGTTATGTTTTGGTTTTCCTTTAAGCAGAATGCCCGAATGCAGGCAACTTTTATGGAAAACAGACGTAAGATCGGGGATGTCAATGCAAGTCTCCAGGACACACTTTCCGGTATCCGTGTGGTACAGTCCTTTGCAAATGAAGATATTGAACATAACAAATTCAAAAAAAGCAATGAAGCTTTTCTGCTTTCAAAGCGTGATAATTATCGCTGTATGGGAAGCTTTATGAGCTCTAATCTGTTCTTTCAGGGAATGATGTATCTGGTCACTCTGGTGTATGGCGGTTATCTTATTGCCAACGGAGAAATGCAGACTGCAGATCTTGCCATGTATGCACTTTATATCGGAATCTTTATCAGTCCGATCCAGATTCTGGTCGAGCTGGTAGAAATGATGCAAAAGGGTCTTTCAGGCTTTCGCCGTTTCCTTGATGTTATGGAAACAGAGTCAGAGATCACAGACGCTCCGGATGCCAGAGAACTTACTGATGTGAAAGGACATGTAAGCTATGAGCATGTATCTTTTCATTACAGTGACGATAATACCCCTGTTCTCAGTGATATCTCTATTGATATCCCTGCCGGAAAGTCTGTGGCACTTGTGGGTCCGTCAGGTGGCGGGAAAACTACTATCTGTTCTCTTCTGCCACGCTTTTATGATGTAACAGAGGGACGGATCACTGTTGATGGAAAAGATATCCGCAGCCTGACTCTGAAGAGTCTCAGAAATAATATCGGAACTGTACAGCAGGATGTCTATCTGTTTGACGGTACGATCCGGGATAATATTGCATATGGAAAACCGGGAGCTTCTGATGAAGAGATTATTGCAGCTGCAAAGCGGGCAAGCATTCATGATTTTATTATGGAACTTCCACAGCAGTATGATACCTATGTCGGAGAACGCGGAACAAGACTTTCGGGCGGTCAGAAACAGAGGATTTCCATTGCACGTGTGTTCCTGAAGAATCCGCCGATCCTGATCCTTGATGAAGCTACGAGCGCTCTGGATAATGAGAGTGAACGATGGATCCAGAGAAGTCTTGAAGAGCTTTCACAGAACCGTACTACTATTACCATTGCGCACAGACTTTCTACGATCAGGGATGCGGATGAGATTATTGTGATCACTGAGGATGGGATTGCTGAGAGGGGGACACATGAAGAGCTGTTGGATATGAATGGAGTGTATGCGGCTTATTATAATATGTGATTTTGTTTATAGTATCCGATAATAAACTGCGAAACAGTTATCTTTATATTTGCAATCTACTGATATATATTATAACAGCGCAGGAAAATTAATTGTCTGGCGTGCATTTGCAGGATACTTAGATATTCTTAGACGATAAAAATATGCGTTATGAGCCCACAGGGTCACTGTCTGAGCGACAGCGAGTTTGACCCTGCGGGCTCATGCTTTTAGCAGATTTTTATCGCCTTAGAATATCTTAGTGTCCGAAACCGCACGCCAGACAATTAATTTTCCTGCGCGTCCGTCAATCTATACTATTTTCGGTATACGAATGCCGGGAGGCCGTCTTCGCCGCAGGGGATCTGTACTGTTCCCTGGATCAGGGGGCGGGCGTAGTTTATGAAGGCTTCAGTGACGTCAGATCCGTCTTCTGTGATCCACTCTGATGGAACTGTTTTTTCTTCGTTGCAGATGGCATTGACGTCTTCAAGACCACATTCCATGATATAGGTTCCGTCAGAGGTTTCTTTGCGGATAAATGAGATCATTTTTCCTGTTTCGCCGTTGAGGGCTGCCTGTACGCCGAATTCTCCGGCTTTGATGGCTTCCTGCTGGTCTGTGGCGGACATCATGGATGCAGAGCAACGCTGGCTGACGTTGAGTTCTACAGAACGGGCTTTTACACCGAGGCGGTTTCTGACAAGGTTTTCGAGATATTTACCACAGCCTGCCAGCATTTTGTGTCCAAAGGTATCAGTGCCTACGGAATTGTCGTATTCACAGATAAATGTGCCCTTGTCGTCATGGATTCCTTCTGATACGCAGACAATGACATTGCAGTTTTTCTCAAAGGAGTTCTCTACTGCTTTAAGAAATTCTTCCTGGTCAAAGGCTGTTTCCGGAAGGTAGATGAGAAGAGGGTTGTCTCCTGTATATTTGCGGGCAAGTGCAGATGCAGCAGTGAGCCATCCTGCGTGGCGGCCCATAATTTCTATAATCGTTACGGATTTCTTTTCATAAACATTTGCATCTATGGTAATCTCGCGGACTGTAGAAGCTACATATCTGGCTGCACTTCCAAATCCCGGAGTATGGTCTGTGTGGATCAGATCATTGTCGATTGTTTTTGGTTCTCCGAGGATACGGATATCACTGCCTGTCTGCGCAGCATAACGGGAAAGTTTGCTCACCGTATCCATGGAATCATTTCCACCGATATAGAAGAACCAGCCAATATTCATTTCTTCAAATTTTTTAAAAAGTCTTGGATAAACCGGATCTTCCAGTGATTCCGGCAATTTATAGCGGCAGGAACCAAGATAAGCACCTGGTGTGACTTTCAGACCGTCAAGTTTCTCTCCCGGAAGTGCTTCGGCAAAGTCAAGAACTGTTCCATTTAAAAATCCTTCAATTCCGTTTATCATTCCGTAAACATGCTCAATAGCTTCCGGATGACGCATTCCCTCGGATACAACTCCGTAAAGGCTGCTGTTAATTACTGCGGTAGGACCGCCGGACTGACCGACGATCAGATTCTTTCTGGACATAAGAAACCTCCTGTATCGTTTGATTTAATGTGATTGCTTTTCATTATATCATACAACTGCCTTCCATAGCAATTCAATAAAAAGGTGTGTTCCCACATCCCCCTGTGAAAGCACACCTTATATTTCCCATATTCAGTTTCTGTTTTTATTCCCCGAATTCCCTGTGGTCTTCTTCCAGTTTCTGTTCTATTTTAATCTTTTTTTTTGCCTCTTCTTTCTGCTCATCCCGTGTTTTCGGAAGGATCACATTAAGCATTACTGCAATAATAGTTGCAAGGACAACCGGTGATTTACCGAAAATTGTTGTTACCCATGTGGGAAAGCTTGCAAGTGCAGCTGTTGCCTGAGATACACCCATTCCCAGTGCAGCTGCAAGTCCTACGATAGATGAATTACGGTAATCCATCTCAGCAGAAGCAACCAGCTTCATACCTGTCATTGCGATCGATGCAAATACAGACACAGTTGCACCACCCAGTACACACTGAGGAATCGTTGTCAGGATAGCTGAGAATTTCGGAACCAGACCTGCTATACCGAGAATTGCAGCTGCAAGTCCCAGTACCCAACGGTTGATAACCTTTGTAGTTGTAACAATACCAACGTTCTGGCTGTATGTTGCTGTGGGAAGTCCGCCGAGCAATGCGCCTACAACGTTAGAAAGACCATAACCAACGATTCCACGCTGCAGTTCATCATCCTTAGGTGTTCTGTCCATAGCTCCGATCGTAGTCGCTGAATAATCACCGATTGCCTGAATAGAGTTGATAGCAAATAAAATTCCCAGTGCAACACAAGAAGACGGCTCAAACTGTACTCCAAAATGCATCAGAGATGGAAGCTGACAGACACCTGCTTCCCCTATGCTTGAGAAATCTACCATTCCAAACGGAATAGAAACCAGATATCCCACTATAATACCGATCAGAATAGATGCCAGTTTCCAGATTCCCTTTCCAAAATGATTCAGAGCTGTAACAACGATCAGCGTGAAAAATGCAATTGCCCAGTTCTGCCAGGATCCGTAATTCGGACTGCTGGTACCGCCTGCCATATAATTAATGGCAGTCGGATACAGGGAAAGACCGATGGTAAATACGACTGTTCCTGTGATTAGCGGCGGGAAAAATACCCGAATCTTCTTGACCAGCAAACCCATAACAACTGCTACGACACCACCAACAATCTCCGCACCCATGATTGCTGCTATTCCATACGATTCCGCTATCGCCTGCATACTTGGCACGTAAGCAAAGCTGACACCCATGATAATAGGCAGGCCTGAGCCAATTGCAAATTTCGCCTTTCCGCCAATCGGAAACAGCTGAAGCAAAGTTGACAATGCTGCAATGACCAGTGCCGACTGGATCAGGATAACCTGGTCTTCTCTGGAGAGTCCGCCTGGAACTGCTCCGGAAACGATGATCGCCGGTGTGACACAGCCAACGATCATAGCTACGACATGCTGCATGGCAAGAGGTAAAGCCTCACTCATGCGGGGAATTCCGTCAGTTTCAAAAATACTGCCTCTCTTCATAATTGCCTCCCAATTTCTTTTGTACGATTGTAACATTTTTTGTCCCAAAAAACAATTAGACCTCCTAATTATTTTTGGTCTAAAACTATACAATATTTACTCTTAAAATTTGGTTATTATTTTATCTTTTATATGTATTTTCCAGTATTTCATAAACCTTTCAGTTTATAATCTCAAATGTCCGATACAGATCCAGTCTTCCATATCCCCATCCCGGATTGGGGTATTCCATCTGTTCTTCTCTCACTGCCCCTTTCTGCAGATAAAACTTCACCGTATTTCCCGATGCATAAGGAATATTTCCTCTCACGATCGCCCATTCCTGCACCAATGCTGCTGCTCCTGCAACAACAGCCGAAGAAAGACTGCTCCCCGAAGCCTTTCCAAACGCCCCTCCCGGCAATGGAATGAGCAGATCTACTCCCGGTGCTGCCAGATCAGGTGTCACCTGGTTATTTGGAGTAAACCCTCTCCCAGCCTGAAAATACAGACTGTTATCCAGATACTGATAAGCTGTTGCCGTAATACCTCTGGTTGAATCCCCAGGTGCAGTAACAGTTATATAAGGTGTAGACTCCAGAAAATAAGTATCCGGCGAAATCAGCCCTTGCACCGGAAGCCACATGTGAAACCTGCTTCCCGATATTCCTTTTTTACTGACATTTACCTTCCAGATACCTGCTGCCGGATGAAAGAAGCGAAAATAAATCAGCTGTTTCCCGGTCATCCGCTCCATCTTTACGTAATTGACCAGCACTTTCGTCTCCACAAAAATGAAACTTAATTCCTGAGTACCTGCACCAAGAGAACTGCTCACATACAGCTTTTCTCCTGCTGGTGACTGTAACGATATCCCATAGTCATCCGGCGGATCTCCCCAAAATTCCATGGAAAATCCTTCTTCTTTATCCGCAATACGAAGTTCAACAGTATCCTGATTTTTCACATAGTCCAACTCTGCTGTATAATGATGCTGTGCTGCACCCTCATTTCCTGCTGCCACAGATACTGATACCTGAGAATCTTCATTAATATAATCTACATATCGACTCAGCTCACTGTCACCAACATGTGCGCTCTGATTGGTGCCAAGTCCCAGACAAACGGAAACCGGCATTCCCATCTCTTGTGCCATCTTCACTGCAAAAGAAATCCCCAGCATAATGTCGTCTTCCTGAAATACCGGTGCCTGTGGCGGATACTGGTAAAATTTTCTCAGATAGGATTTTGCTTTCTTTAATTTCACCACAATGATCGTTGCTTTCGGAGCTGCTCCTGAGAAATTTTCTGTGGGTACAAAATTGCCTGCTGCCAGCCCTGCCATAGCTGTACCATGTCCGTTCTCATCCAATGAGGGTACAATCTCCTGTGGATTCTCCGACAGCAATGCCTGATTAATTTCCTCTCCGGTAAAAACCTTTCCATAAGGAACCTGTTCATCCTCATTTCCCGGAATTGTCTGATCCCAGATATATGCAATACGGCTTACATCTCCGTTTCGAAAGATTGGATTCAGATAATCAATCCCGGAATCAATCACTGCGATCACTGTGCCCTCTCCCTGAAGTTTCAGATAGGGATGATTATGTAACCGCGTAATCCCGGATGAATTTAATGCATCCGCATCCATAAATGTATAACACTTCGGCAAAGATGCATACGTATAGGAATTAATTTCCAGCGGACCAATCTCATTCAGCGGAATATATAGAATTCCAAACAATTCATTCACAGGAAGAAATTTTCCGCCCATATTCTGTCCATGTTTTACAATAAAATCCCCGTACTCTTCATCCTGTGCCGGCGGTATTGACGGCTCAGCATGAATGCCCGGGGGGGTTTCCTGCTGTATCTGCACTTCAAAATCGTCAGGTCTGAACATTACTGTCCTCCCTGGAGCGTGTTTGAAAAATCATTCCCACAAATTGTGACGTACATCTTGCGTAAAGCATTTTTCAAACACACTCTAGATTTTTTATACATGATATGCACAATATATGCTCTTTATGACACTTCTAACCTTTACTGTTCAGACTGATATTCGCTTCCTGCTTTTGTTTCTTCACAACAGTCAGTAATAATATAATTCCAGCCACAGTTGTAAAAATACTGATAAACTGCGAAGTCGACAATACTCCTACGCTTCCTCTTTCAATATCTCCTCTGAAAAATTCGATCACAAATCTTCCTATACTGTAGAAAATAAGATAGCAGGCAGCCACCTGTCCATCTGCTTTCTTATGCTTTGCCACATAAAGCAGCAACAGAAAATGGGCAAAATCCAAAAAAACGGAATAAATCTGTGTCGGGATCAGAGCAATATTGTTGGGTGCAAAATCTGAATTTGTAAACGTAACCGCCAGAGGCCCTGAAGTTTCTTTCCCATAACAGCAGCCTGCCAGAAAGCATCCAATCCTGCCAAATCCCTGTGCCAGTGCAATGGATGGCATCATCAGATCAAAATACTCCAGAAATTTCAACTTCTTTATCCTGCAGTACAGCCAGCCCACCAGAATTCCTCCGATGATTCCTCCATATACCACAAATCCATCTGATCCTATGATCTGCCTTGGATTCTGCAGAAATTCCCTCCAGTTGGTGATCCAGAACAAAATCTTCGCAGATGTAAATCCACCAATGGCGCACCACACTACCAGATAAAAAATATGTTCACATGCAAGTTTCAGTTTACGCGCTCTCTGCTCAGCCACAAACCAGGCAGCCAATACTCCCATGGCAATCATAAATCCATAACCATATACCGTCAACGGTCCTATATGCAACAATTCATTATGCATGTCTCAAATCCTCTCAAATCTTAAAATACTTCCTGTCACTCTCTCATTTTATTTATTATTCACAGTCGGATTTCCCAAATAAACCTTCAAAAACCTCCAGCAATTTTTCATTTGCATAATCATTGGCTTCATTCTCATGTACCGCTTCCGCATCTGCTTCTCCGCAGATATCCACACCGGCAATCTTTCCACTGCTTTCTTTTGCACATTCCAATACAGTCTGTACACCGGACACCAAAGTTGTCAGCCTCATATCCCCCTGGCTCCATGTCGTCTGTGCATCCTCTGTACAAAGCACATCTTTATCAACAGATATATATAATGGAAGGAATTTTTCAGCATCTTCCTGTAAACCTTCCGATTTTCTCCAATTACATACTTCACTGACTGTTTCCCTGAGAAACCAGTTTCTCTCTTCATCATTCATCACCTGAAGTTTCTCTCTGGAGAGAAGTAGCACTCTGTCCTTCAGATTCTCATCTACCTGCTCATAGGCTGCTTCATCCGGTCCCACAAGGATCACATATTTCAGATTCTCCAGTTCCTCCAACGCTGCCGCGATCCATCCTCCACACGACAAAATCCCACCAAAAGCCGGAGGCTGCATATCTGTATGATTATCGTATACCAGCAGACAGAACGGTTGATCCATTCTTGTCAGCCAAAGTCTTGTCATATAGTGATAATTGCCGGAATCAATAAAATGGATTCCGGCAGTTGGATAATTTTCTGTTCGTTTATTAATCTCTGCGATTGCTTCCTCATCACAATAGCAGTTTGTCCCACAGACATCCTGAAGCTCAATCCAGGATACCTGTCTGTTTTTCCAGAATTCTTCTTCTCTGTAAATTCCGGAGAAATTCATCAGTACAATGGGATTCTGTTCCTGCATATTTCACTCAGTCCTTCCATTCTTCCAGCGGTTCATCATGATTTTTCAGCATTTCCCGGATTTCTCTGCCGGGACTTTCCACGCCTTCATCCGGAGTCTGCATCTCTGCATCCAGAATGGCGTCTGCATCTGCTGCATCTGCAGTCTTCCCGGTTTCTATTTCCATCTCCGCTTCCTGAACCTGAGAATCTGTATCTTGCTTCCATTCTGTTTCATCTTCATTTAAAGATTTATCCTGCACTTTTTCGTCCAGACCTGCATCTGCCGGGTCATCCCATGGTTTCTCTTTGCCATTCTCTTCCTGTTCTTTTTCAGCACAGAGTTTTTCGGATTTTTTCATTCCAAGACGAATCATGATCAAAAATACAATGTCTGCCACTCCATCAGCAGTCAGAATAATTCCGGAAAACAGGATCATCCGGGTTACACTCAAAAAAGAATAGAGCAACATGGAAACACCCAGCGCAATAAATACCAGACAGCCAATAAGAATAATCTTCCAGCGTCCTCTCTGGGCTTTTTTCAGTCTGTAACTTCCCTTTATCTTCCAGATACTGTCAACCAGTACCAAGGCTCCCAGTAAATATGGCAGGATTTTGATCACGATCTGCGGTGTAAAGAAAAGAAAAATTCCAAGCACCATGACAATCACACCTGTAAACAGATCAAGAATCGTTGCCTTTTCCTTCTCAGCTGTATAAATAACAATATGATAAATACCGGAAGCGATCATTACCAGTCCGAATACAATCTTGCAGATAATGTTTACGGTCTGGTCCGGAACCAGGAGCAGACACAGACCAAATGCCAGATAAAAAACCGATGATAAAATCTCGCTTTTTAAAAAATCAGAAACTTTTTTCCCCATAACCTTTTCCTCCTGACTGTATGATAGCAAGTCCACACCCACTCTTATTGCTTTTCGCAATCTCCGCAGGGGACTTACTTGATTCGGTTAAAAATACTATTCCATTTCTTCTAAAATAGTATAACTTCTTTCTTTCTCTTCGTCCACAGGCAACTGCATGACTTTGTGTAAAATTTGTGAATTTTTCCTTGAAGTTTTTTTAGTGCGTATTATAATTATAGCGATACTCATAAATAATACATTTGAGAGTATTGCTATAAATAAAACTATGTCATAAAATGGATATTTTTCCATAGGAAGGATTTATTTTGAAAAAACAACCAAAGAATAAAGTTTTATTTCTTATCCCTGTCGGTGTTATACTCGCCGGTGCAGTGATTTTTTTATGCACCCGCGGAAATGAGAATGATTCTGTCTGTAAAGAAAATGTAGCCCGCCTTCAGGCTCTGGAAAATTCAGACATTTCACAGACAGAAGAACAGCTTCAGGCTCTGAAACAGACAACCGGCATTTCTTCCGGTTCTGATGCTTCAGACGGTTCCGGATCTACCCTGTTAAGTGATGTAGAAATCCGACAGGTTTTTGCCGGAAACGTCATCATCGGTGACTCTATCACAGAATCCATCGTAGAATACGGATATCTGGATACGGATGTGGTAGTCAGCAAACGAGGATTAAATGTAGGTGCAGCCGATGATCAGATCAGTACGGCAATTGCTCTGAATCCCTCTCATGTATTCATGGCATTTGGTTCCAACGACCTGGAAATATATGGTTCGGCTTCATCAGAATTTATTGATGCATACAGGACGCAAATAAAGAAAATCCAGACAGCCTTACCGGATGTCCCAATTTATATCAACTGCATTCTGCCGATTACTGATGAAGCGATCGCACAGACTCCTGATCTTGGATATTACCCTGATTATAATGAAGGACTTATCAAACTCTGTCAGGAAATGGGATGTACCTTTATTGACAATTCAACGATTGTAACAGACAGTTCAGAAAATCTGTATGAACCGGACGGTGAACATGTGATTCAGGACTACTATCCCAAATGGCTGACAAATATGGCACAGATTGCGGGGTTAAAGGCATGAAAAATTATTTACATATTTTTATCAAAGGTGCATTTGTTCTTTTCCTTATCGCATATCTGACTGTCCTGTATACCTCCGACAGCGCAAAGAATGTACCCATGGAACAGATTGCACAGACTATGGAACAGGATTCTGATATCACTTCTTTAAATAAAGAAGCACGTTCTGATCTGAAACATTATTATCAGACAGATGACCGCAATATTGACGGTTATTTCTTCTACAAAGCCGCTTCACCCATGGCAGTAGAAGAAATCTGTATTATGAAGGCCACTGACAATACCCAGGCAAATACTTTGCTTGAAAATGCAAACGCCCATCTCTCCGGTCAGAAGCAGGTATTTGAGGGCTATGGCACAGATCAGATGGCTCTTCTGAACAATGCAGTTGTTGGAAAAAAAGGGAACTATGTATATTATATGTGCGGCGCAGACGCACAGAACTGGCGCACTGCCTTTCTTTCCATGATATAAGCATTTTACTTTAATCCTCGTAACTGTTCCGCATTTTACGCTAATGGACTGCAGAACCATTACTATGGCAGTCCTCTTAATAATACCGTTAAGAGAAAATGCAGTTAAGAGAATTACTATAATATTCATAATATCCAGATTGGAGAACTTTTAATATGGTATTCAACAGTATATTTTTTATATTCTGCTTTCTTCCGGTTTTCATGCTGATCTACTACCTGGTACCGGGAAAGCTCCGCAATCTGCTGCTGTTTTTGGGCAGTCTGATCTTTTATGCCTGGGGAGAACCTGTATATGTGATCCTCATGCTGTTTTCCAGTATCTTCAACTATTATATGGGTACAGAACTGGAACGTTTATATTATGATGACAGGAAACAGAAAATTAATCTGATTTTCTCGATCATTATAAATCTTGCAGTACTTGTGTTTTTTAAATATTATGGATTCTTACTTAACACAATCGGAGGAATCATCGGTATCCATATCCCTCATCCGGAGCTTTCGCTGCCGATAGGACTTTCTTTCTACACTTTCCGTAATTTGTCCTATCTTTTTGATATTTATTTAAGTAAGGTCAGTGCGCAGCGAAATTTCCTGACCTTTTCCGTATACAGCACAATGTTTCCTTATACCTCTGCCGGACCAATCGTACGATATGCGGATATAGAGACGCAGCTGAAGCAGCGTACCATCAATATCTCCAAATTCGGTATCGGTGCAGAGCTTTTTGTCAAAGGTCTTGCAAAGAAAGTTCTTCTGGCAGATAACCTCTCGGTTTTATACAGCAGTATCTGTGGTCATCCACAGATGTCTGTATTTACTTCATGGCTTGGCATTCTGGCTTATACAATGCAGCTTTATTTTGACTTCAGCGGCTATTCGGATATGGCCATCGGTCTGGGAAAAATGCTGGGATTTGATTTTAATAAGAACTTTGATTATCCCTATATTTCCACCAGTGTTTCTGAATTCTGGAGACGCTGGCATATTTCTCTTGGAAGCTGGTTCAGAGATTATATTTATATCCCGCTTGGCGGTAATCGGGTCTCCACTCTGAAACATATCCGAAATATCCTTGTGGTATGGGCACTTACCGGTCTATGGCATGGTGCAAGCTGGAATTTCGTACTATGGGGTGTTTATTACGGACTCTTCCTTTTACTCGAAAAATTTGTACTTCAGAAATATCTGAAAAAAATACCATCCTGGCTTTGCACTGTATACACTATGCTTGCAGTCATGATCGGATGGGTATTCTTCAGCCAGACAGACTTTGGTGCCCTTGGCCATTACCTTGGAACTATGTTTGGGATCGGAGCTTCCGGTTTCATAGACAAAACTGCACTTTACTACCTCAAGACAGGATTTATCCTTCTTCTGATCAGTATTCTTATGTGCCGTCCTGCTCCTTACCAGTACTTTAAGCGTCTGGTCAGACGCAGACCTGTTGCTGCAGTGATCATAAATCTTATTTTATTTGCATTATCGATTGCCTATATGGTTTATAACTCTTACACACCATTTTTATATGCAAAATTTTAAAAGGTAAACAATATGAAAAAATCATTAAGAAATTATCGTTTATTTTTCCACAGAATGGGACTTTTATTTTTATTTATCCCCTTGATCGTACTCATTCTGAGCATTGTGCTTCCTGACAGAGGATTTTCTGAAAAAGAAAACCGCGTACTTTCTTCCCTGCCTCATTTAAACGGCAGTCAGATTGCTTCCGGCGGATTTGAAAAACAATTTGAAACCTATGAAAATGATCAGTTTCCCCTTCGCGATCTGTGGATTACCCTGAAAGCAGGAACTGACCGTCTGATGGGCAAAGTAGAATCTAATGGCGTATACGTTGGAAAATCCGGATATCTTATGGAAGAATTTAAAGCGCCTGATCAGACACAGTATGACGCCACTGTAAAAGCAATGACTGACTTTGCGCAAAAACATTCTGATCTGAAACAATATGCACTGATCGCCCCAAATTCTGTGAATATCCTGAGCGACAGGCTTCCTGCTTTTGCCCCTGTCCAGGATCAGAATTCCTGGCTTGACAGCCTCTCTGCCTCCCTGACCGATGCAGGTGTGACCTTTATTGATGTTCGCAGCACTTTTAAAGATCACAAAATGGAAGACCTCTATTATCACACTGATCATCACTGGACTACCCAGGGTGCTTATTATGCCTACCTTAAGGCAGCCAAAGATATGGGAATTGATACTTCAGCAGACACTTATGACAAAGCACCTGTCACCCGTTCTTTTCAGGGAACACTGTCTGCCAAAAGCGGTTTCCGCTCCGGCGAAAAAGATGAGATCGATGTATTTCTCCCCACCGGAGATCAGGCACTCTCTTCTGTAGTTAATTATGTAGACGAACAGAAAAAAAGTGCCAGCTTCTATGATACTGAGAAACTTGAGACAAGAGATAAATATGCATTATTCTTTGGTGGAAACCACGCTCAGATAAAGATCAGTACTCCTACTGAAACAGATAATACACTGCTTGTGCTTAAGGATTCATACGCAAACAGCTTCATCCCATTTCTTGCTCAGCATTACCGAAAGATCATAATGATTGATCCCCGTTATTACTTTGGAGATCTGGAGCAGTTAATGCAGGTTGAAAATGTTCAGGAAATTCTGTACCTGTATAATGCTAATACCTTCTTCACAGACACTTCTCTGGAGCTTGCCCTGACAACTGCTGAACAGGATTCTTCTGATACATCTGATATCAGATAATATTATATCAAAAAATCCCCACCGAAATTTCAATGCCGAGGAAACATTGACTTTCGGTGGGGATTTTTCACACATTCACACACATTTTATAACACACACTTTTCACACACTTTTTAATAATAGGTCAGGTATAACGACTGATTTAAAACAATAATACTGTGTCTTTCATTCCCCGTTCCCAGTTTATCTGTTTTTATATCAGCTGTACCTTAATGTGTATTATATCAGCATTTATGCCTACTTTTCATTTTATGCAAATTCAGCAATTTATTCTGCAAAAGTGTCCTTTGAGTCTCCAAAATGATTTACAAAATAATCATAGTACGTATCCAGTATTTCTTTCCGCCCACGAACACGTATAGGCACAAGTGTTCCATCTTCCATAATAAAATCGTCCTCTACATCCTTAATATAATCCATATTCACCAGATAACTCTGATGGCAGCGCAGAAAACGTTTCTCGTTGATTCTCTTCTCAATTTCTCCCAGCTTGTCCACTGTTATAATTTCGGAACCATCTGACAGATGCAGGGTGACATTATGTTTATCGCTGTCAATATACATGATATCATCTGTACATGGATAACGGTACTGTCTTCTGTTTTTGATTGCAACACGCCTTTTCATATCCGTTTTAAGAATCCTGTTCAGAAGTTTCATCAGTTTCTCTTCTGAAAATGATTTCAACAAATATCCGGAAGCCTGTACTTCATAACTCTCTATGGCATAATCCGGTGAGGCGGTAAGAAAAATGATCGGCACCTTACACTGTATCTGTCTCAATTTTCTTGCAGTTTCCATTCCATTAAGTTTCTTCATACAAATATCCAGAAAAAGCAGATCCATAGCAATGTATCCTTCTTCCACATCGGCTATAAGCGTCTCTCCTGAATCATATTCTACAATTGAAACCTCTTCATTTATTTCTTCAAAATACTGACACAATATTTCTTTTAAAAGAAGTCTTTCAATCTCAACATCATCACAAACGACGATCGTTTTCATGTAATTTCCCCTTTCCGTATCAATATAAAAAGCAGCTTCCAAAATCCTGTCAGTCGCAAAGTTCTGACATTTATCTGTAAACAGCACAATTTCTATTAATTATATATGCTTAATCCTACGTATTCAAGTACTTTTTTCATTTATTTTACTTTTTTATAACAATCATTGTTGTTTACTTTTTTTGTGTTATACTTATATGGCAGCTTCACTTATGACAGCACTTTGGTAAAACAATCATATACAGAACTGTTACTCTATTTAACCGAATCAGGTAAGTCCCCTGCGGAGCAGTTATTCGGTGTAAAGCTGCGTAGCAAAGCGGATGATTTTATCCGCTTGACACAGAAAGAAGGAATTATATGCGTCAGGAAAAATTTAAAATGGAACGTCAAGGATTAATAAATGTGGGAGATGAAATAGAAATTTCCGAATATCAATCTTTTATGAATTACAGTTATATCATTGAACCGGCTGTGGCAATGTCCGGCTGTTATCCAAATGCAGAACGCATCAGATCCAGAAAAGGAATCGTAAAAAATATTGAACATACACCGCGAGGTTTTATAGTGACTGCAGAATTTGATGAATAGTTACATATATTTTTCAAACACACTTCAGAAAGGAAATTATCATGGACAATAAAATAATAATCCGTACCGCTTCTGCTGCAGATGCACCGGCACTGCTTAAAATTTACAGACCATATGTAGAAAATACAGCCATCACCTTTGAATATGATGTTCCCTCCACAGAAGAATTTGCTTCCCGGATTCAACACACTCTGAGAAAATACCCTTACCTTGTAGCTGAGGAAAAAGGAACTTTGCTTGGATATGCATATGCAGGTCCTTTCCATGAAAGACCTGCATATGACTGGGCTGTGGAAACATCTATTTATGTTGATCAGTCTCTTAAACACAGAGGGATAGGCCGCAGGCTTCATGATGCCCTTGAAACCGCTTTACGTGAGCAGGGTATCTTAAATATGAATGCCTGCATTGCCTATCCTCCAAAGGAAGATGAACATCTTGACAAAAACAGTGTGGAATTTCACACTCATATGGGATATCGTCTTGTAGGTGAGTTCCATAAATGCGGTTACAAATTCAACCACTGGTATAATATGGTCTGGATGGAGAAGCTGATCGGTGAACATCTAACAGTTCAGGAGCCACCGAAATTCCCTCTCCTGTAGCCTGTTATTTCTGTGACTTCCAGAAATTATCAGAATCAATCCTGTGTCACTATCGCAAGTGTCAGTATACATTAACACAAAAAAACCTTAGAAGATATTTCTAAGGTTTTTCAAGAGGTGCCACCCGGATTTGAACCGGGGATAGAGGTGTTGCAGACCTTTGCCTTACCACTTGGCTATGGCACCATATTCACTTTTTATTATATGTAAGAAATCTTACATAATGACTCCAAGGGGATTTGAACCCCTGTTACCGCCGTGAAAGGGCGGTGTCTTAACCGCTTGACCATGGAGCCTGGTAGAAAATTGAATTTGATATCGGACTTCATGTTTCCGAAAACTCCCCCTGTTGGACTCGAACCAACGACACTGCGGTTAACAGCCGCATGCTCTACCGACTGAGCTAAGGAGGA
>NZ_CAXSTD010000018.1:0-78292 GCF_964240315.1 Blautia sp. Marseille-P2398 | reverse complement strand
TGATTCCATTCCTCCAAAACAATTCCATATCGGGGTGCAATATATTCCCATATTTCTTTTGCTCTTTCTGAAATTGGGTCATTGATAACTTTTCTTCGATATTTTACCACCATGATCAGATGATAATACATCAAATATACTGAATGTGCATTGTGATCTATTTTTTCCATAAAAACAGTCCTTTTTTGATCTTTTACCTTATCGACTGATTCTATTATACCATGAATCGCGTTGCAGAACAAATGTTCTTTTCTGTTTTTTTGCAATTCATCTCCCACCTATAGGACGCCACTGAAAAACTGTTTTTGCATACTATATATAGTGCCTTAATATTGACTGATGTACTTTATTTTGTGTTGATTTATACGAAAAAAGGACTTTTTCAGTGGCCTTCTATAGAGGAAGGAGAATTCTTGCTATATATTATGTTAAAACTTACAACAAAAAACAGAGTTTCTGCAAGTCCTGTAATTCCCCATGAGAAGATATACAAAAGATACAGTGATGAAATCGTCTGGAAATGTGCAAATACTGTATAAATCCAGACAATACGAAATACGCAGGAGCCCAGGATAACGATAATGGTAGGCGGAATACTTTTTCCGATACCTCGGGATGCGGCGATACTGCCGTCCATAAAACAGCTGAATGCATAGCTGAATGCCATAATACGAATCCTCTGCATACCAGCATCAATAACTGTTGGTTCCGTAGCGAACAGAGAAAGAAACTGTGGGCCAAACACAAGGAGTAGTCCACCCAGGATTGCACCGAAAATGAAGGCATATGTAAGGCTGACTCTATAAGATTTCAGCATTCGTTTTTTATTACCGGCACCCCAGTTCTGACCGATAAAGCTTGCACATGCAGTATAAAAAGAAAACATGACATTATAGATCAGGGAGTCAGCATTTGCGGCAGCTGCATTTCCGGAAACCATCACTGCATCAAAAGAGTTGACACCAGTCTGCACAAACAGGTTTGCAATAGCAAAGATTCCGTTCTGAAGACCTGTAGGGATACCAAGCATGAGAACTGCTTTGCAGGCCTTGGGGTGCAGGCAGATCTTACGCAGAGATACTTTGCAATCATCGGTTCTTCTGAGGAGATGGATCATCACCAGAGAAGCAGAGATATACAGAGAAATTGCGCTGGCTGTTGCAACGCCTGCGGCTGCCATATGACAGACAATAACAAAAAACAGATTCAGAAGAACGTTGACCACACCTGCGATGGAAAGGTAGATCAATGGTCGTTTCGTATCGCCTATGGCACTTAATACGCCGTTTCCGAAATTGTATATGGCCATTGCAGGCATTCCCAGGGAATAGATCTTCATATATAAAATAGCCTGATCAATAAGTTCCGGCTTCGTGTTCATCATGGACAGCATCCGCCCGGAAAACAGAAGACAGATGGCGCAGACGAGCAGGCCTGTGATTGCGCACAAAAGAAGAGAAGTATGGATTGTTTCTTCTGTGCCTTTTTTATTACCGGCACCCAGTTCGTGAGCTACGCGGACATTGACACCGGCACCCATTCCGATAAGGATTCCGGTAAACAGAGTAACCAGCAAAGTTGTGGAGCCGACGGCACCTAGTGCCATATAATCTGCAAACCGTCCAACAACGGCAACATCGCTTAAGTTAAAAAGAACCTCCAGTACCTGTGATCCCATAAGAGGAAGGCTGAAGAGAAGTATATTTTTCCAGAGAGATCCTGTGGTCATCTCAATGGAATGATATTTCTTTTTTTCATTTTCACACATAAAATCACCTCATAAAAATTACTTCATCCAAATTATACAATACTCTGTTGAAAAATGTTTGTCTGGAAGTTATTCATTTAATTCAACTTCAATTTCTTCAATGGTAGGCATACTACCTCTGAACTCTTCTGGTATAAGTTTTGATAATTCATAACCGGAAATACCGAGTGGCTGGCTAGTAGATTCTAATGCATACTGGGTTTCTACTTTATCCATATCTTTACAAATCAAAAGTCCCAATGTAGGATTATCAGCTTCTTATATTCATTATCAGCCTTAATCAACTCACTCATATATAATCCTTTCTAATGTGTCAGTTCGACAATTTCCGATTAGTAAATACTTTTCATTTCATATGTAACTGCTACTCCACCAGTACATATTCGTAAAATACGAATTCTGTTTCTCCGGTACTTTCATAGTACTCCTGTGCTGTTCCGCAATTAACAAAGCCGTATTTTTCATACAATTTCTGTGCTGGCACATTAGTTCCGATCGCGTCCAGCCGCACTGCCTTTTTCTTTTTGTCTGCAGCCAGCTTGATGATTTCATCAAGTGCTACTGTTGCCGCTCCATCTCCCTGATATTCAGGTAAAATCATCAACAGATGAACCACCGCTGCATCCTGATCATCAGCCTTAACTTTCCAGTGAATCTTTCTATATTCTTTTGACTGCGCATTCGTCACCGCTACTGCACCAATCACATCCGTATCCTTCAAAATCAAGTA
Organism: Blautia sp. Marseille-P2398; assembly: GCF_964240315.1. Classification (NCBI taxonomy): domain Bacteria; kingdom Bacillati; phylum Bacillota; class Clostridia; order Lachnospirales; family Lachnospiraceae; genus Blautia; species Blautia sp. Marseille-P2398. The sequence goes on along the minus strand of NZ_CAXSTD010000018.1, from coordinate 75,794 downwards.
CATTTCACCTTTTACAATATAAGAATTCCAATCGTCATCATTTGGATATATATTCTTTTTCCACTGCAGAATCTGACCATATTTCGGAGAGCTGTCCAAAAGTCTCCAGTACAGTGCCCTGATCTGGTCAAGATCTTTTATAGATACTTTTTTTAATCTAAGATTTTTCATTATTGCTTTCTCCTCACCTTCTTGCCTTTCGGACAAGAAGCATTTCTCGCTATCGATATAGTCAAGATATTTCTTATCCTGTTTCCATTCCAACGCTCTCGTTCTTTCCATATGTTTTTCTCAATTATATCAGAAAAACAAAGAGTTCTCAATCTGACCAAAATCGTTTTATCTACAAAAGGTAACATCCTGTTTCCTGACCGATATCTTGAAGGACAAGTCCTGATAAACCAGTAAAAATCAAATTTTCAAAACCTCTGTAAGATCAGTAAAGCCGATGCAGGATTCCCAAAGTCTCACATCGGCTTTTTACTTCAGTTTCTTTTCCCTGTGATTTTTTCTGCCTCTAAAACATATCATTACTCCATAACAAGGAAATCTATTATACATTATTTTTTAAGTTCATAAAGAAAATTGCTATTTTATCCAACTTTCCTTCATTATATTCTGCAAAATCCAAATAATATTTTGGAATACTTACAGCCTGAATTTCTTTTTTATATAACCATTGTCTTGTTTTGGCTTCCGGAGCAAAAATAACTGCTTGATTTTCACTGAAAAAAATCTCATTATAAGTACATGCTGAACGGTCCAAAACACATTTCCAATCCATATTCTCATCCTGAAAATATCGATTTAGTTGATTCAAAAATTTCTTTGCTTTTTGCATATAAATGACATTTATAATTGGATTATAATGTTCTCCCTCTATTACAGGAATTTCCCATACTAAACAACACGTTTTCATTTACAGACCCTCTTTACAAAATGCATAACTCCTCAATTTCCTAATCAATAAAACTTGAAGTTTGTTTTCCATAAGCTTTACTCCAACTCTCAATTTTTCAGCATTTTAAAGATTCTTTTCTTATCTATAACCAATGTCAGAACTCTAAACTATCTGCATTCAAAAGGAAATACTTCATTCCCATGATGACAAATCCCTCGTCATTTCTCCAAGGTTTCTTGCTGCCATTTACAATGACCATCTTTTTGAAAGAGTCTGGAATATTACGCAAAGAGTTGAACTCCTGAGTCTGCTTTTCTTCCGAAGTCATGTCATATGCAACCTGAATATAGTACCTCTGATTACCTTGGTTAACCACAAAGTCAACTTCCAACTGCTTACGGATACGCTTACCCTCTTTATCTTTATCAAAGATCTGCACAACGCCCACGTCAACATTGTAGCCACGGATCAGCAGCTCGTTATAAACAATGTTCTCCATGATATGAGTAGGCTCCTGCTGTCTAAAATTCAAGCGAGCATTTCTCAGTCCCAGATCAGTGAAATAGTATTTCAGATTTGCACCGATATATTTTCGTCCCTTAATGTCGTAACGGCTTGCCTTGGAAATCAAAAACGCATCTGCCAAATAGTCAATATGGTTTGAGATAGTTTTATTGGTATAAGTCATCTGACGCTGACTGGCAAAGGTATTCGCAATCTTTGAAGGGTTGGTCGGTGCGCCGATTGCAGATGCAAGCACATCAACCAGAATACCAATTTCATCCACATTTTGAATTTTATTTCTTTCTATAACATCCTTCAGATAAACATTAGCAAAAATGTTCTTCAGATAGTCTGCTTTCTGTCGTTCACTCTGGAAACCAACAACCTGCGGCAATCCTCCGTAGATCATGTAGTCATCCCAGGCATCATCATAATCACCGTCATAGACAGAATAAAACTCAGCAAAGGAGAGAGGATAGATTCTGATTTCATCACCTCTGCCACGGAACTCGGTCACAATGTCACTGGACAGGAACCTGGAATTACTTCCGGTGACATACACATCAATGTTGCTCATGCGTAGCAAACTGTTCAGAACTTCCTCAAATCGGGGCATGAACTGTACTTCATCCAGAAGAAGATAATACTTCCCATCATCTTTCACAGCATCCTTGATATACTTAAAACACATCTTGGGATCTCTTAATTCCTCATTCTCTATACCGTCCAATGCAATTTCAATAATATGATCAGAGCCAATGCCATTCTCCAGTAAATATCTCTTAAAGATGGTAAACAGCAAAAAGGATTTTCCGCATCTACGAATGCCGGTGATTACCTTTATCATTCCATTATCTTTTCGCTCAATCAACTGCTGCAGGTAAGCGTCTCTTTTAATCTCCATCATCACTCTCCCCGTTTCTGTGCATCTGCACTTTTTTTAGTAATGATATTCTATCATAAAACAAGATACGTTTCAATATTCATTCCTATTTTATGTGTATATGCATATTTTTATGTAATGTACTAATACAAATATAAGTCGCCTTAGCTGCCTTAGCGTTTGTGATCCTTCCATTGCAGGCCATTGTAGGCTTTTTCCCTAATCCGGAACGTAAGGGAAACATCCATTATTTCAGCGATAATGAATTGGAAGTGCTTCGTATTATTGAATGCCTGAAGAAATCAGGGCTTGGGATCAAAGATATAAAGCAATTTTTTATCTGGGTATCTGAAGGCAACTCCAGCTATGAAAAAAAGAAAAGAATTATTTGAAGCCCGAAAATCAGCCGTTGAAACTGAAATCCAAGAACTTCAAAAAAACTCTCTCCCTTTTAAAATCCAAATGCTGGTATTATGAAACAGCAATGAAAGATGATAAGATGCTATAAATGCCATGTTACCTGACAAGCTTCCAGAAAATATACAAAAACTATATGGCAAGAAGCATTCCTCGCTATCGATATAGTCAAGTCAAAGAAAACAATATTCTGATTTACTCATTTAATAACTGTTATATTTTGATGGAAATTTACAGATGTGGGTAAATGCAGAAGATTCACTTGAACTTTAATTCTTCCAGTACCGTAGGCAAAGTTGTGCTGAATATAATCTCCTGCAAGCAATTCTTTAGCAGTATCGATATCTCCAGTTGCAAAAGTATCTATCAATGCAAGAGCTTTTTCGGTCTGGGTCTGTTCCGTTTTTGTCTACAGTTATTCTGATACTTTATCAAAGAAAGCGATCATATAGAGCGGTAATGTGATTATTCCCTCTTCGCTGGTTCCTACATTCCCATCTATGAATTTATATCCATAGCTTATATCTTTATTATTTTTCATGATCGACTTTAGTGAATTTGCACGTGTATTTCCACTCTTGACCTCAATAGGAACTACTTTTCCATCTTTTTGAATGATTACATCAATTTCTTTTTTCGTTGTCTCATTTTTATAGAAATATAACTGATATCCCTTCTTATAAAGAGCATCTGCTACAGCACATTCAAATATTCCTCCTTTGGAATTTCCTGCTAAGGTATTTTCTATAATATGCTGCTTCAAGGAAAAATCTTTCATCGCCATCAACAGAGACAAGTCCGTTGTATAAGCTCTGAAAAAATCATCTCTTGCATAATCATCCAGATCAAATCTTATATCTGTTACAAGTTTACACAAATACAACATATCTGCACGAAGTAACCACTCGATACTAGAAAAATACTTCTGTGCCCTGCCTCCATGCTCAACTTCTTTATATTGAAATTTATGATTCTCTTTATCCAATAACTGTTTCGCAAGAGAAAGGTAGCACTTCTCCGCTTTTACTTTTTCTTCAGCTGTAGCATAATGGGCTATATCATACTGATATCCCTGTAACAGACTTCTCTGAATCCGGTCAACCTCCCTGAAGTCTTTTGTATCTATATACTTCTGAACTGCTTCCGGCATACCCCCTATAGCGACATACTGCCTAAAATATTTCATCATCTGAGAATGAATTGCCTCTGGAATAGCAGCTTTTGAACCAAGATATCCACAGAGATTCATTATCATATCCTCAGAGATTCCCATTCCCCAAAGAAACTCCTCAAAATCTATTCCATACATTTTCAGATAATCAACATACCCAACAGGGTAAGAAGAAGCACGTTTATAATCAATTCCTAAAAGTGATCCTGATGCAATAACATCAAATCTATTATCTAATGCCCAAAACTTAAGAGAAGTTATTGCTTCCTGACACTCCTGGATCTCATCCAGAAAAATCATAGTCTTTCCTGGAATAATCTTCTTTTCAGGAAAACGAAACCGCATAGCCATAACCATATTATCTACTGTTAGATCACCGGAAAAAATATCCATCGCAGAAGGTATCTGTTTAAAATTAATTTCAACAATTTCTTCATAGTTCTCTTCTGCAAATCTTTCAACTATATATGTTTTTCCTGTTTGTCTGGCTCCCTGAATTACAAGACATTTTTTGTTTTTTGAATCTACCCATTTTTTTATGTAATGCGTCACTTTTCTTTTTAACATAAAACACCTCCTGTTACCAAACAATATTTTTATCAAGAACAACTTTGTAACATTTTTAATTACTATTTTTCTTTTATTGTCAACATTTTAGAAAGCAAAAATATCTGTATGTCAACATTTTAGAAAGTAAAAATGTCCATTTGTCAACATTTTAGAATATTATATCATTGATCAGGATATATTAAAAGACTTTTTTCTATCAAAAGCCCTCATAATTGCAGCCTCCAATGTTCTCAAGGTACCGGCATTGTAACGCTCTTAATTATAAATATATGTATTTAATAATGAAAAATTCTGAAATCACTGATGAATATGATTCAAATCTTGCTGCAATCTGCCACAACGGCACTTTTGTCGGAACGCAAAAAGATAGCGTTGTTTCATTCAAGAGTATCCCATAAGCTTATATGAGTCCGGTAATTCTTTCCTGCGATCCTGTATTCTTCCAGATGTTCTACAAAACCATCCATATCACCAAGTGATCTTTCAATAATATCCTCACCCAGACCGGCCGATATAATGTAGTAAACTTCTTTTTTACCAAAATGCTGCCAGATAAGCATGAGACAATCACCGCCTACTTTTACTGCAAAATCATACATAGGATAAAAGCTGGCCATAACGTTCAGTTTTTTTGTCAGAAGAAGCATTCTCTGTTTCTGCTGCATATGCAAGATTCAGTGCTCCAAAGCTGAGAGCTGTTGCCGCTGCAAGTGCTGTTATGGTAAATAATTTTTTTCATAATAAAGTCCTTTCTGCACACCCCGATGTGCCTGAAAATCTTTTTAGTGGGCGATCTGATCCATTTAATATAAGTGCAAACTGTTTGCGTTTATCAAAATAGCACTCAACAACTGTCTACCGCTATCTGGATAAGCTTTGCGCGGAACACGTTGTAATTAAATACCCAGATCTGAATTCTGACAAAGCAATGTTTCAGTTCGCAGGAGAAGAAAAAAAAATGTACAGACCACCTGCATCTGAAATATATCAGATGCGGCAAGGTTGTACATCTTGACTGTAATTTTATGGATGAATTAAAAGAGCATCTGTTCCGGGATCATGGATTCCGTCTGCAGTGCAGCGGAGATATACTTCATGGAATCTGCAAAGACTGTGAAAACAAATCCGATCAGCTGTGATCTGTTTCAGATGCAGCATGATGGATCTGGCGAATCACACATCTGATTGATACCGGTACTGTAAAAAGGCAGGCAATCGCCCCAGACAGCATGATTGCAACATCCTGAAAAAGAAATTTGGAATTGAGAATAATTTCCAGGTTATATTGCTGTGTCTGAACATAGGCAAATAACAGAATAGAGCCTCCAAGATAAGCAAAAAGCAGCGTATTTACAGTTGTTCCTATAATTTCTTTTCCAACCTGATAGCCGGAAGAAGTAAGTTCTTTCGCTGTCAGGCTGTTTTTATGTGTCCAGACTTCATATACAGAAGAAGTTACAGATAAAGCAGTATCAATAACCGCTCCAAGAGTACTGAAAACAGTTACAAAAACTGCCACATGAAGCATATTAATATGGATATCCGTACTGTAATAATACATAAAATCATCTTCTGAAAGCTGAAGCTCATTCAGTCCATAGCTTCCTGATCTCCATATAATAAGATAAAGCGGAATAAATAAAAGCAGCATCACAAGCAAGGTAGCCAGAAAAGCCGCCCGTGTCTTTGGATTGTTTCCATTCTGGTAGAACAGGGAATTATAGCAGACTCCTGCCCCTGCAGCCAATATCAGAAGCAGAGCCGGGAAACCAATGGACATCAGAAGAATCGAAATAAACAGAATTACAATATTACCGGCCAGTGTCATAAGAGAAACTGCTCCGCGCTCCCCACCAATCAGAATCATTAAAATAATCAATACCAGTGCAAGAAAAATTATCATTTTTTGTCGCTCCTTTTCAGAGATGGTAGTTTCATGATAATAGAAGAAATAAAAACAGATACAGGGATTGCCAGTACAATTCCTATACTTTCAATCAGAAAACGACAGATATCATATGGAATATGATATCGTATAATCGTTATAAACCTGATCTCATTGTTCATTTTCAGGATAAACATAGGAATCATGCCGCTTGCCAGGACAAAAAGCAGCACATTTATCATGGTTCCCATAATGTCATATCCGATTTCCCGTCCTGAATGTATTAATTTTCTCAGAGAAACATCTGGATTTTTCCGGACAATTTCCCCTGTTGCAGCACTAATAGTTACAGCTACATCCATGATAGCTCCAAGTCCTGTCAGCATAATATCTGTCCAGAATATATCAGCGGAATTACTCATACTCCCCAGATATTCCAGATTAGAATAATCCAGATCTCCAAAAAACTGAATAGAAAATTCAAATAATGCCATGATCAGAAACAGTACGCATATGGTTGAAATAACAGAAGCCCATGTTTTTCTGTGGATTCCATTCAGACAGATCAGAGTTGTTATCGAAAAAAGAAAAGCAATTACATTGCAGATATTTAAGATATTTTCCCCTTTCATAAAAGCCTGAAATCCAAACGCGAATATAATTGTGTTCAATATCAGCGATATGATCGTATAGAATCCCTGTTTTCCTGTAATACAGATCAGAAGAAAAAACAGACCACCTGCCAACAATGCCAGATAACCATCACGCTTTATGGAACGTATGGATTTCCCTGGATTTTCCCTTGAACCGCTTAAAAGAACCGTGTCTCCTTTGTGATATTTCTGATTCTGAACCTGAGACGATGTATATTCATTAGAAATAGAAATCTCTTCCCCTTTATGGGTACCGTTTAATATACGCGCTGTAATTTTCTGAGTATAATAATACTCTTCTGCATCCCTGGTTCCTTTCCTGCTCATCGTTTCCTTTTCTGTTACTGAAGATATCTTCGCCAGAGGCGTATGATAAAACCTGGCGTTAAAGCAGGTAAATATAACACAGATAATATAGATGCCTGCTAAGAAATATTTCATCTGAAATACATGAGATTTCATAGGATTCTTTTTTCTCCTTCTTAATAAAAAATATTGCAGCCTTAAAGATACTAATCAGTTACTTTTTATCGAAATACTGTGAGTTCTATATCTTTCAGCTGTTATAATGATCCAGTATTTTTTTCCATATCCCCATCTTCCACTTCTCCAATTAACTGCTCACAGCTGAACAGTTCTCTGACTGCATTTTCATATATCACACATTTCTCAGCCTTCTTAATCTTTTTGGCATATTTTTTATTGTTTGTAAACATAGGTGCCAGATAAGACCATAATTCTTTCATACGGAACAGGATATTTCTGTCTCCGGACAGGTCTTCACAATATTCATTGTACATCATATCATGAAATCTGCGGATTTCTTCCTTTGACGCAGGTGCACCGCCACGGATCTCTCTGGCAAGTGCCGGATTCTTCAGTGTTCCTCTGCCTGTCATAATGCAGTCCAGGGTCGGAAACATTTCCTGTAATCTGGTACAGTCTTCTGCTGTGGCAATATCTCCGTTATAGCAAACCGGGCTCTTTGAGTGCTCCACAGCCTCTCCAAATGTTTCCAGACGGGGCTTATTTTTGTAATAGTCTTTCTGCACTCTTGCGTGAACAATTAACTCCTCCAGCGGATATTTATTATAAATTGTCAGCAGATCCTCAAATTCTTCCGGATCATCCATACCCAGACGGGTCTTGATGGAAATCTTCATATCACATTTACGGAAAATCTCATCCAGAAATTTGTCCAGTTCATCCGGTCTGTCCAGAAATCCTGCACCTCTGCCCTTCGTCACAACGGTCTTTGACGGACAGCCAAGGTTCAGGTTTACTTCTTTATATCCGTACTCCTGCAGAGTTTCCGCTGTCTGGATAAAATCCTCTGCATTCTTTGTGAGAATCTGGGGAACTGCATACATCCCCTCATTATTCTCAGGCATAATGTCTTTCTTTTCTCTGGTGCTGAGATGTCCTTTCTGATTTGGAAGGATAAAGGGAATAAAATACTTGTCAAAACCTCCAAAGCACTGGTAAAGTGCCCTTCTGTATGTATATCCTGTGATTCCCTCAAGGGGGGCTAAATATATTTTCATGTGCTTCTCCTGTTGTATTGTATTCAAGCGGATAAAATCATCCACTTCGCTGTGTAGTTCTACACCTGATAACTGCTGAGCAGTTTATTCGGTTAAATTCTTCATCCATTATACTGTAACAATTCTAATTTCTCAATGCAGATTTAAAACATCCGCTGCAAAAATCAACACAAAAAGAGATACCCTTTTTGCAAGCATCTCTTTCAATAAATTTCTCTATCTTTTTCATTTATTCTATAAAACCTTACGGCCATTTACTGTCAGTTTAAAAGTTGTTCCAAGTATTTCCGCAGCTTTCCTGCAAAGCATCATACGCTCAAGGAAAATCTCAAAATAATCATACATGGAACAGATTTTTTCATCAATCTGTAGGTTCAGTGCAATTACTGATCTGTCTTCCGCAATCTTCAGCTTGGCATCTGTAACTGCATAATTTACCCTGTCATGGATATCGTAAGCGGATTGTTCTTTCTGGCGCACACGGCTTCTTCTTACATCTGTTTTATCTGCAATAATAAGTGCCGCTGAAACCACATCCTCAGGGCTTCCTGTTGATTCGTCATGATTACCGATGGCTGCTATTACAGTTATCCTGTCTTCCAGAGACATATCTGTTTCTTTCAGTAAATCATTTGCAAGCAGTGCACCATATTCTGCATGATGGGTTCTGTTAATGGCATTTCCAATATCATGCATATAGCCGGCAATCTTTGCCAGCTCAATTTCATGTTCTGAATATCCCAGCCGTTTCAGTATCTTTCCTGCCTGATGTGCAACCTGCACGCAGTGTGCCTTTGAATGATCTGTAAAACCCAGCTGTCCCAGATTTGCATTACCTTTCTGCAGATATGCATTAATTTCTTTGTTATTTGCTATTTCCTTGTATTTCAAATATTTCACTCCCTTTGGCTCAAAGCCTTTTTATTGCATACGGTGCCTGAATCAGTACATTTGTATCTATTACATAGGTTTTTATCATATATCTGACTGCTCCTTTTCTCTGATCTTTCAATTCGGTCTGTGCAGCCTGTCCATCAGCATCGAAAATCATATCCTTGTTCATCACCAGCTTTATTAAGCATATCAGAGAAAAAGACACTCTGCCATCACACAATTGTACAGAACAGGTAAAATAATTGTAAAAAGGCTCAAAATTTTCTGGAAAAGCACCAACACCCTGTCCCGGACATAAACTATATAGAAATCCCCTTCGAGGTAGCGATTTGAAGGCCTTTCAAAAACCTTTGTCCATATCCCAGGAAAAATATTATCTTCAAAAATATCAGGAGGGTGATTCTCAGGCAAAGAATATCCTGATCGAGCATAATCTCCGGCTGGTAGCACATGTGGTCAAAAAATATCAGGGAACCGGTGAGGATACAGATGATCTGATCTCTATTGGAACCATCGGACTGATCAAGGCTGTCACAACCTTTAATCCCCAGAAGGCTTCCCGGTTATCCACCTATGCTGCCAGATGTATAGAAAATGAACTGCTGATGTATTTTCGTGCTAAGAAAAAGCATTCAAAAGAAGTGTCCCTATATGAACCCATAGGAACAGATAAAGAAGGAAATGAGATTAATCTGTTAGATGTGATCGAGAGTGCACCTGTAGATATTGTAGAAGACTGCTATATCCGCGAAAATACCGACTATCTTCTACGCTCTCTGAAAAAAGTCCTGTCAGATAAGGAATATCAGGTGATCTGCTGCAGATATGGGCTCTTTGGCATGGAGGAAGAAACTCAGCGGGAAATTGCCCGAAAACTGTGTATCAGCCGCTCTTATGTCTCCAGGATCGAAAAAACTGCTCTGCAAAAGCTTCGAGGCCTTTTCCCGCAAATGCAGTAAACGCAGCCAACAAATTTAACGTTGGCTGCGTTTATTAATCACTCTGCTCTTCTTAACAGATCGTAAACCTGGATTTCGGTTCCCAGGTCGATAAACAGCTTCTGCTGTGCATGAGGCGCGCTCTCCATGGAATTGCCTTCCTCATCATAAATTCCCTTCACAGTGACAGCTACATTCTGTCCGTCCGGTTTCATAATTTCAATTGTCTCACCTACAGAGAATTTATTTCTCTGAGTGATCTGCGCATAACCCCGTTCATCCACTGCCTCAGCAAATCCCAGATACGTATATTCCTTCTGATAAGTATTATTATCATAAATCTGTGTATTCTCATCCGGTTTTCCATAGAAGAATCCGGTTGTAAACTGTCTGTAGGTACAGTTGGAAATCTGTTCCTGGTACCATGGCATATTTGCCTGATATTTCTCAGGGCTCTCCATATAGTCGTCTATTGCCTTGCGGTAAGTTCTGGCAACTGTTGCGACATAGAGAGCGGTTTTCATACGGCCTTCTATCTTCAGACTGTCGATTCCGCTGTTAATGATATCGTCCATATGCTCGATCATGCAGAGATCCTTGGAATTAAAGATATAGGTTCCTCTTTCATTTTCAAATACCGGCATATATTCTCCCGGACGTTTCTCCTCAACAATGGAATATTTCCAACGGCAGGGATGGGTACAGGCTCCCTGGTTGGCATCACGTCCTGCCAGATAATTACTGAGCAGACATCTTCCGGAATAAGAAATGCACATAGCACCATGGATGAATGTTTCAATCTCCATATCCTCCGGAATATGCTCTCTGATCTCTTTAATCTCCGCAAGCGAAAGCTCTCTGGCTGTTACCACACGCTTTGCTCCCAGATTGTACCAGAAACGATATGTCTCATAGTTAGTATTGTTTGCCTGTGTACTGATATGACGTTCGATTTCCGGGCATATTTCCTTTGCATACATATAGATTCCCGGGTCTGCAATGATCAGTGCATCCGGCTTCAGTTCTTTCAATTCTGTTAGATATTCTCTCACACCCGGCAGATCATAATTATGAGCCAGAATATTTACAGTCACATAAACTTTCACTCCATGTTCATGGGCAAAAGCGATTCCTTCCTTCATATCTTCATGGGAAAAGTTCTTTGCTTTGGCACGAAGTCCAAAGGCTTCTCCACCGATATATACTGCATCTGCTCCGAAAATAACAGCAATCTTCAACACCTCAAGACTGCTAGCCGGAACCAGCAATTCTATTTTTCTCATATTGTTCACTCCTGTTTCACACTGACTGTAACTCCGTCTCCCAGGGGAATGATCGAAGTTATCAGGGATGGATTATGTTTCAGTTCATACAGATACTCACGCATTCTCTTATATATGGTTCTGTTTCTGCGCTCTACCAGATAATGGGACTCTATGATATCTCCCTCCTGAAGCACATTGTCAGAGATGAGAACACCGCCATTTTTCATAAGACGCATCACATCCGGAAGCCAGTTGATATACTGTCCCTTTGCAGCATCCATAAAAATCATGTCAAACGAATCTTCCAGTTCTTTTAATATCTGTCCTGCGTCTCCCTCAAGCAGAGTAATCTGCGCTTCCCGTCCGGCTCTCCTGAAATTCTCTTTTGCGATGGGGATTCTCTTCTCATAATTCTCGATCGTTACGATTTCAAGATCCTCAGGACCATATTCGCACATAAGAAGTGTGGAGAAGCCAATGGCTGTCCCCACCTCCAGAATACGCTTCGGCCGGTTTACAGCCAGAAACATTTTTATAAAGCTCTGCATTTCTCTCCGGATGATCGGCACCCGTTCCCTGATGGCATACTGCTCCAATTCTTCAAGAAACGGTGTATTTCCCATATCCAGTGAATTAATATAGGTACGCATCCGCTCGTCAACTATCACGAATCACTTACCCCTTCCTGTTCATCATCACCTGCCAGAATTCCCATGATACGATTAGGTGTATATGCTGTACTTAACAGATACGTTCCGGCCTGAAGCTTTCCATGATAAGTAGACAGTCTCTCCTGAACATAAAATACCGTTGCACTCTTGACCAGACCTTTTTTCTGAAGAGTTTTGGCAATCTTGTACAAGGAAGTATCTTCCTTGATCACCACTGTAACTTCCTGTCCTTCTCCGGGACTCATGGCCTGCTGATTAAAGACATCATGTCCAAACTGATAAGAAGCCTTTCCTACCCAGAAAAGTAAAACTATCACACATATATAAAGTACGATCTTAAAAAACGTTCCTGCAACAACAACACCTGCTGCACCTGCACGTTCCCTGGTATCACTCATAAGCTATTTCCTTTCTGTATGTCAGGCGGATAAAGTCATCCGCTCAGTTATCTGCTCACAGCAGGATAACTTTTTTACAGTTTATCTGCTCACATTCCCGGGACATCTATATCAATACCTTCTCCCAGTTTTATACAGATTCTCTGCATCATTTTACACAAAGCAAGCTCCGCATCCAGATACGCATTCAATTCCGGGTGTCTGCGCAGCTCTGCGGATTCTTTTCCCATCTGCTCTACAACTTCAAACAGATTATCGGAATCACATTCATTCTGGACTTTATAATTATCTGCCCTGAATGTATCCACACGTGCCTTCAGTTCGGGCTTCTTTTTCAGGATATCACTCTGCTTCTGAAATTCCAGATATTCAGGGCTCTCCTTTATAGCCTCCAGAAGCCCTTTAATACTTTCCTCTATTGTATTTGGTTCCATTTTATGCCTCCATGATAATAGGCAGGATCATAGGACTTCTCTTGGTACGTTTCCATAAAAATTCACTGAGCGCATCCTTCACAACTGTCTTGATCTTGCCCCAGTCCGTAATATTACGTTCCAGACAAGAATCCAGTGCATTCTCTACCACTTCTCTTGCACCATCCATCAGATCCTCAGATTCCCTCACATATACGAAGCCTCTGGAAACAATGTCCGGTCCTGCAAGAATCACATTGCTGTGGCGTTCCAACGTAACCACAACGATCATAATTCCATCTTCTGCAAGATGCTGACGGTCACGAAGAACGATATTTCCTACATCTCCTACACCAAGTCCGTCTACCAGGATTGCTCCTGTGTGTACAGTGCCTGTTACTTGTGCACTCTGGCTGTCAAGCTCCAGAATATTTCCGGATGCAAGGACAAAGATATTCTCTTTGGGGATTCCAAGTTCCTCAACTACATTTTTCTGTGCAGTCAGATGTCTGTATTCACCATGAACAGGGATTGCATATTTCGGTTTTACCAGAGAATAGATCAGCTTGATTTCTTCCTGGCAGGCATGTCCGGAAACATGGACATCCTGGAAAATAACCTTCGCACCCTTCATGGAAAGCTCATTGATAACCTTGGATACCGCTTTCTCATTTCCCGGAATCGGATTGGAACTGAAAATAATAGTATCATTCGGTTTGATCACTATTTTCTTATGGATGTTTGCAGCCATACGGGAAAGAGCTGCCATGGATTCACCCTGGCTTCCTGTTGTGATCAGCACTACCTGTTCATCCGGGTAATTCTTAACCTGATCGATCTCAATCAGAGTCTGATCCGGAATGCGAAGGTATCCAAGCTCTGCTGCAGTTGTGATAACATTTACCATACTGCGGCCCTCTACTGCAACCTTGCGTCCGAAACGATAAGCTGTGTTAATGATCTGCTGTACGCGGTCTACATTGGATGCAAAAGTGGCAATAATGATTCTGTTTGTCTTATATTCATTGAAAAGATTATCAAACACATGTCCCACAGAACGTTCAGACATGGTAAATCCGGTTCTCTCTGCATTAGTACTGTCACACATCAGTGCCAGTACTCCCTTTCTTCCAATCTCTGCAAAACGCTGCAGATCAATGGCATCTCCGAATACAGGAGTATAATCTACTTTAAAGTCGCCGGTATGCACTACGATGCCTGCCGGAGAATAGATCGCAAGTGCAGATGCATCCTGGATACTATGGTTTGTCTTGATAAATTCAATTGAAAAATCACCAAGATTAATGACCTGTCCATGCCTTACTTCCTTTAACTTGGTAGTATTGGTCATATTATGCTCTTTCAGCTTATTTGCAATAAGAGCAATGGTCAGCTTCGTGGAATAAACAGGGACATTTACATCTTTGAGTACATACGGCAGCGCACCGATATGGTCCTCATGTCCATGAGTGATCACAAAGCCTTTTACTTTGGAAATATTCTCTTTTAAATAGGTGACGTCCGGAATGACAAGGTCAATTCCGAGCATATCATCTTCCGGGAAAGCAAGACCGCAGTCTACCACAACAATGCTGTCTTCATATTCAAATGCTGTGATATTCATTCCAATCTGTTCCAGACCACCCAGAGGAATGATCTTTAATTTAGATGTTGGTTTCTTCGGTCTGCGGGAAGAATTCTTTATCGCAGCCTTAAATGGTACCTGTATTCCGTTCTTCTCTTTATCTGCCGGAGCCTTGCGGTCCTGCATTGGTTTTCTTCCATAAGAGTTTCTGTGCTGTGGTTTATATTTATAATTCTTCGGTCTGTTGTATGGCCTCTTCTGACCATGTCCGAACTGTCCGTCATGATTTTCACGCGCTTCATTATTAAACTGGTTGTTATTTTCGTTACTCAAGTACTACACCTCCATGCTACATTTCAAGGTCTACGTCATCTAACATTTGTTCAAATACTTTAAAAACAGCCTGCATCTCATCCTCGTCCTCGACCATTTCATAGCAGGCTTCCTGACTGTCATCCTCTGACACGTCTTTAAAAATATAGGCTGTCGCCTCATCATCCTGAGAATCAGATACCAGAAGATATGCAACTCCTCCGATCCTGGTCTGCTCCTCTACATAAAACTCCGCTTCTGTTCCGTCCTCAAGCTGAAATTTAATTTTCTCCATCTTATTAATCTCCTAACAGGACAGGGAATCCAGATATCCCTGCAAAATAAAAACAGCAGCCAGCTGATCCAGATACTGCTTGCGGTTCTCTCTGCGCACACTGGCTTCCATTAAAGTACGATTGGCTTCTACTGTTGTCAGACGCTCGTCCCACATGATCACTTCAAGACCTGTACGTGTCTCCAGCATTTCTTTAAATTCCAGTGATTTTTGGGCACGTTCTCCAATCGTATTGTTCATGTTCTTCGGATATCCAAGCACGATCTTCTCCACGTGATATTCCGAAACAAGTTCTTCAATACGGGCAAGTGTCTGGCGCAGGTGGTTCTCCTGTTTACGCCAGATCGTCTCTACACCCTGAGCGGTGATCCCCAACGGATCACTAATGGCTACACCGACTGTTTTTGATCCATAATCTAATCCCAGAATCCTCATATCAGCGTTCCCAGGATTTGTTCTTAATATACTCGTTTAAAAGTTCCTCTACCAGTTCGTCGCGCTCTACCTTCATGATCATGCTTCTTGCGCCCTTGTGACTGGTAATATAAGTAGGATCTCCGGACATAATATATCCAACGATCTGATTGACCGGATTGTATCCTTTCTCATCCATTGCTGTGTAAACGAGATCCAGAACTTCTTTTACCTGAAGTTCCTGGTCTGGTTTTGTTCTGAAATATTGGGTATTACCCAGATTGTTCTCTGCCATTTTATTCACGTCCTTACCTGATTTATTGTCGCAAAGCCTTCTTAGTAATTCTGCTTTGCTATGTATTGCAAATTTCGTATACAATACACATATTTTCTTCTATATTTTAATATAATTTCACGTATTGTGCAACCGCAAATTTATTGATGATTATTCGTTACTGTTGTTACTGTTCACACACCACTATTCCGCTGAGAATGAAGTGAACTGTAACTATTCTACTCCCAGAACCTCACCTGTTAATGTATGTTCTTCCAGGAATTCTTCAGCTTTTACAGTAATGATATCATTCACACTGTAGTTGTCCTGTTTTTTCACTGCTGTTTTAATATATTCCATACTGTGGCCGATATACCACTGCTCTCCGTTAATCTCTACTTCTTCCTCAAGAAGTACTTTCAGTTCACCGCCGAGCATGGATTTCTCATATTCTCTCGCATGCTGTTCATTTAAAGCAAGCATCTTGTCACTTCTGACCGTTTTCTGTGCTTCAGTGAGCTGTCCGGACATGGCTGCAGCCTTTGTTCCATGGCGGCGGGAATATTTGAAAATATGAGTTTCATAAAAATGAATGCTCTCTACGAAATCATAGGAATCCTGAAAATCTTCTTCTGTTTCCATCGGAAAACCAACGATCACATCTGTGGTAAGTGCAGGATTTCCCAGATATTTTCTCAGAAGCCCGCATTTCTCTGCATACTCTGCGCTTCTGTATCTGCGATTCATTCGCTCCAGTGTGGTATCACATCCGCTCTGCAGGGACAGATGGAAATGCGGACACATTTTCGGCAATGCGGTAATGCTCTGCACAAATTCTTCTGTGATGATTCCCGGTTCCAGGGAGCCCAGACGGATTCGTTCGATTCCTTCTACCTCATGTACTGCCCGGATCAGGGAAAGCAGTGTTTCTTTCTCTTCTGCCGGGAAATCTACACCATAAGAGCTTAAATGAATTCCTGTCAGAACGACTTCCTTGTATCCTTTTGCTGCAAGTGCATGAACCTCATCCATTACATGCGCGATCTTACGGCTTCTGACACGACCTCTTGCATAAGGAATGATACAGTAAGTACAGAATTGATTACAGCCGTCCTGAACTTTGATATATGCGCGTACATGCTCTGCTGTATGATCAATTGCCAGTTCTTCATATTCTTTTGTCTGGTTGATCTTGAGCACATGTTTCTGTTTGGTGTGCTGTTGCTCATATTCCTCGAGTACCTGGACAATATTTCCCTTCTGATTGTTTCCAAGGATCAGGTCTACAGCCTCATCTTTATCCAGTTTCCCTTCATCTGTCTGTACATAACATCCGGCTGCGATCACGATAGCATCCGGGTTCATTTTCTTTGCTTTGTGCAGCATCTGTCTGGATTTACGGTCTGCAATGTTGGTTACTGTACAGGTATTAATTAAATATACATCAGCCCCCGGTTCAAAAGGTACGATCTCGTAGCCCGCTTCTTCCAGAAGCTGCTGCATGGCTTCTACTTCATAGGCGTTTACTTTACATCCTAAGTTGTGAAGTGCAACTTTTTTTCCCATTCTTTCCTCCTAATTGATTTTTCTGTTTTTATAATTCTATACCTGCATACTCATTTTCTGTAGTCTGGACTTTGTATACATGCTGACATTTCGAAAACTTATATGCTTACAGAATAGATTTTGTTTTCGCTTTAGTTATTGTTCATTTTCTACAAAACAGTCTGATATTTTAGCACTGTTCTACATTTTCACTAAATCTTTCTGGAAATTTTATCCGTTTTCACCTTGACTTTTATGGTCTCTGCCGTTAAGATGAAAACTGTAAGCTGACAGACAATCAGGTCAGCAAATAACTATTATTAAGGGAGGTTCTCATAATGAAAACAGTTAAAATTTCACTGAACTCTATCGATAAAGTGAAAGCGTTCGTTAATGAAATCAGCAAATTCGACTGCGATTTCGATTTAGTATCCGGAAGATATGTAATCGACGCAAAATCTATCATGGGTATTTTCAGCCTTGATTTATCCAAACCAATCGATTTAAACGTCCACGCTGATGGCGCTGCTCTTGATACCGTTATGGCAATCGTAGGCAAATACGTTACAGAATAATTTTTTCGCAGTCATTGAGGAACTGTTTACCAGTTCCTCTTTTTTTGTATACCAGAGTTTCAAGTTCAAACATAAGGAAGTAGCGTCAGCAGATTCCGAATGTTTGTAATCGATATTAATCAATCTCAATAATCTCAACAGTCTCCAGCGCTGTCTTCATGAGTTCGTCAATTTTTTCTTCCAGTTTTGTTTCAGAACGGTGGATCACGTTCAGGTTTGGTTTGGTAACCGGATGTTTTGCCACGAAAATAGTACAACAGTCTTCGAATGGCTGAATGGATGTTTCATAGGTTCCGATTTCCCAGGATCTTTCTACGATTTCCTGTTTGTCGAATCCGATAACCGGACGGTATACAGGGAGTGTGCAGACTTCGTTTGTTGCTGCAAGGCTCTGCAGGGTCTGGCTGGCAACCTGACCGATGCTTTCTCCAGTGATCAGACCGAGACATCTGCTTTCTTTTGCGAAATGCTCTGCAATACGCATCATGTAACGACGCATAATGATAGTCAGCTCATCGTGCGGACACTGATCGTAAATATAGAGCTGGATATCTGTGAAGTTCACTACATGAAGGCGGATTGGTCCACTGTATTTTGCTACCTGTTTTGCCAGATCTACAACTTTCTGTTTTGCTCTCTCGCTGGTGTATGGCGGAGCATGGAAATATACAGCGTCAATTTTAACGCCACGTTTTGCGATCATGTATCCTGCTACCGGGCTGTCGATGCCGCCTGAAAGAAGAAGCATGGCTTTTCCGTTTGTGCCGATTGGCATTCCGCCTGCGCCTTTGATGGTCTGGGAATATACATAGATCTTGTCTCGGATTTCTACGGAAAGAGTCAGGTCCGGTTCATGTACATCTACGCTTGCATCCGGAAACTCATCCAGGATACGACCGCCGAGTTCTGCACTAACTTCCATGGATGTGATCGGATAAGATTTCTTTGCTCTTCTTGTATATACTTTGAAACTTCCGTCGTAGTTCGGATGGCAGTTCTTCATGTAGGAAACTACGTCCTTTGCCATCTGCTCGAATCCCTGATCTTCGTAGATCACTACAGGGCAGATTCCAACAATACCGAATACATGCTGCAAGGCTTCTACAGTTTCATCATAGTCATACTGCTCCGGGCAGAATACATAGATTCTTCCCTGTTCTTTCTTTACTTCAAACTCACCTTCTACTTTGGAAAGGGCGATGTTCATCTGCTTTACAAGGGCATCTTCGAAGATGTATCTGTTCTTGCCCTTGATGGCGATTTCTGCGTATTTTATTAAAAATGCGTGGAATATCATTTGTTTCTCCTTCTCTTATTTTGCTTATAATAAATTGTTTTATATAATATTAGAATTAATATTTTTCTGGATTTAATATCTGTAATTTTCAAATAGAATTCATATAAATGCTATTAACAACCTTTTCAAATATTCCTGAGCTTATCTCAGGTTCCATTCCAAATATCACTTATAACTATTATTTGTTATCTGCGCGCATAGCGTTTCAGCATTGGAAGTACTTCGTTCAGAACTTCCAGGCAGTAATCAACTTCTTCGAAAGTATTCTCCTCTGAAAAGCTGATACGTACGGTATTCTCAATCTGTGCGTTACTCATTCCCATTGCTGAAAGTGTTGCACTTGGTTTTCTCTTGTGACTGGAGCATGCGCTTCCTGCTGATACATAAATATTTCTATCCTCTAATGTGTGAAGCAGTACCTCGCTTCTGATTCCCAGAAAGCTGACGCTTAAAATATGAGGTGCACCCTCTCTGACAGGCATTCCATTGATCACTACATCATTCATCTTAGAAAGTCCCTCTGCCATACGTTCTTTTAACTGATAGAGATGTTCTGCTTTCTCATCAAAGTTCTGGTACATCATCTTCGCTGCAACGCCAAGTCCTGCGATTCCCGGTACATTGTCTGTTCCGGAACGCATGCCATTCTGCTGGCCGCCGCCGAGAATGAGAGGCTGTACTTTTGCCTTGCTGTTGATGTACAGGAATCCAACTCCTTTTGGTCCATGGATCTTATGTGAGCTGACAGACAGAAGATGGATATTCCATTTCTTCGGATAAATACGATATTTACCGAATGCCTGGATCGCATCTACATGATACAGCGCCTTCGGACACTTCTCCTGGATCATTGCACCGATTTTCTCTACAGGCATAACCGCACCGGTCTCATTATTTACCATCATTGTAGATACGAGAATGGTATCCGGCCTTAATGCTTTCTCCAATGCGTCAAGTTTTACTACTCCATGCCCGTCTACAGGAAGAATGGTCACTTCAAATCCCTGTTCCTGCAGAAAAGCTACCGGCTGGCTGACTGCAGCATGCTCTACTGCAGTTGTGATAATGTGATTACCGCTTCGTTTGTTGGCAAGCACACCACCGATCAGAGCCAGGTTGTTTGACTCTGTTCCGCCGGAGGTGAACAGGATTTCTTTTTCTGTTACTTTCAGTATCTGTGCCAAAGTTCTGGCAGATTCTTTGACATACCCTTCTGCGTCTACACCTTTCTGATGCATGGCAGATGGGTTTCCGAAATCTTCCATCATTGTTTTTACCACGATGTCCTTTACTTCTTCAAAGCAGCGGGTCGTGGCTGAATTATCAAAATATGCTTCCATTTTTGTTCTCTCTTGTTTCTATTATTCATTTTCCAACTGGAACATCAGAACTGAAAGAATCGCAAGTCCTGCTGTCTCAGTTCTGAGGATTCGTCTTCCAAGTGTAATCGCATGGGCACCTGCTTCCAGTGCCTTTACTACCTCTTCTTCCTCGAATCCACCCTCCGGTCCGATAAAGATACCGACAGACTGTCCAGGCTTAATCTCGCTGAGGATTTCTCTGGTTTCTTTCATTCCTTTGGCAAGTTCGTACGGGATCAGTTTTACATCTAACTGTTTCGCAAATTCCAGTGCCTGTTTGTAGGTCATTACTTCATGGATCTCCGGGATCAGCATTCGCTTGGACTGCTTTGCTGCACTCTCTGCGATCTGCTGCCAGCGAACCACCTTCTTTGCTGCCTTCTTAACATCCAGTTTCACCACACATCGCTTTGTCTCTACCGGGATTATAGAAAAAGCTCCCAACTCTACTGCTTTCTGGATGATCAGTTCCATCTTGTCTGCTTTCGGCAGTCCCTGGAAAAGATAAATTTTATTTGGCAGCTCATATTCCGGCTCCTGTGCATAGAGGATATGCAGCAGAACCTCATCCTCTCCCAGTTCTTCAATCTGGCAGTGGTATTCTTTATCTCCTCCGTCACTGATCCACACATCCTCCCCACATTTCATGCGGAGAACGTTTTTAATATGATTTACATCCGTCCCATTGATGTGGATACGGTGTGCCTCTTCCTCAATCTGATAAGGCTCCACAAAAAAACGCTGCATAGGATCAGTCCTTTCTTGCTGTTACGGAAACCCACTCGCCCTGATGTGTCACTTCTACGACCGTCAGGCCTGCTGCTTTTACTGCCTCCACTACAACTTCTTCTTTCACATCAAGAATACCGGAAGTAATGTAGTAAGCGCCTTTTTTCATCTGGTTTACAATTACCGGTGTCAGAGGGATCAGAACATCTGCAAGGATATTTGCTGTTACGATATCATATTTTTCATATCCTGCCTGATCCTGAATCGCTTTATCGTCAATGATGTTTCCGATCACCATATCAAAAGTTTCATCCACGATCTGGTTTGCTTCTTTATTCTCTGCAACTGCAGGAACTGCACATGGATCAAGGTCTGTTCCCAGTACATGTTTCGCACCAAGTTTCAGGGCAACGATACCAAGGATACCGCTTCCGGTTCCTACATCAAGCATCTCTGTATCCGGTGTTACATATTTCTTTAACTGGAGAATCACAAGCTGAGTAGTCTCATGCATACCTGTACCGAAGGCTGTACCCGGATCAATGTGGAGGATCATCTTGTCTTTATCCTCTGCTTTTACTTCTTCCCATGACGGTACGATAAGGATATCATCTACATAGAACTGGTGGAAATACTGTTTCCAGTTATTAATCCAGTCCTTGTCCTCTGTCTGAGATTCTTCAATGGTAGCTTCCCCGATGTCCATAAAATTCTTCAGGTCATCTAATGCTTCACGAACATCTTTCAGGATTGCTTCTTTGTCTGCATCTTCTTCCAGATAAAAATTCAGATAGGCAATGCCGTCATCTGCTGGTCCTTCCGGCATAATATCTACAAACATCTGAGCCTTGTCTTCCTCAGTCAGAGGCTGTTTGTCCTGAATTTCCACGCCTTCAATGCCGACTTCTGCAAGTGTGCTGATAACGATATCTTCTGCTTCTGTTTTCGTTTTTACTGTAAAACGGTTCCACTTCATGTAATTGTCTCCATTTCTTTATGTTATATAATTAACTATTATCATCCAAAAATATGTCTGACCCATTCTCTGTTACTCTGCAGCTATTCCCATAATGCAGCATCTCACCACATCCAGTCAATTCTTATTTGCCCACCGACTGCATGCTTCACTTATTTTTTCAAAAAAATGTCTGAATATCTCGTGGCGGTTTCCTTTGCTGTAAAATCTCCACGCCAATTCTACCAGTGCAACTCCGGCAATGGCATCCACCAGATAATGCTGTTTAAGCACCTGGGTAGAAATAATGATCAGTATTGCAAAAATCAGTGAAAAATGCTGATACCATTTTGGAATATTCTCTGATTTACTGACTCCGCGCCAGCTCAGCCAGCTTACATAACAATGGATTGACGGAAATAAGTTAGACGGACTGTTTCCACCATCCATGAGATAAACAAACTTAAGCATCTGCTGGGACCATGTAGTTCCTGCAATCTCAGGTCTGACATTGGTAGTTGGCAAAACCAGAAAAATAATAAAACATGTAATATGAACAGTCAGATCAGTTGCCACAAACCGATAAAATCCATCTTTTCCTCTCTGTGCAGCCAGAATATAATTCACTGCCCAAAAAGGAAATGCCAGAATATAAATCCAGATAAACTGTGGTATTAACGGCACTGCCCTGTCCAGTGACATGGTAAAATCAAAATGATATCTGTCTGCTGTCAGTACTCCGCTTCCCCAGTAAATAAGACAGTTTAATACAAAAATGCTTATCAGCGGCAAAATTACCCATACAGGGAGATACTTCTCCCGAAAAGCTGCGATCTTCTCTGTTTTTGTCAAATATCTCTCCATTTCTCAGGAAACTTTTATTCCTGTCTGTTCATCTGATTTTTACCGTTACTCTTCAATATACACGACTATACAAAAAAAGAAAAGAGGGTAAACCTCTTTTCTTTAATTTTCTTTTATAATTAATCCTCAAAAGTCTCTTTTAATTTATCCATGAAACTCTTTTTCTTCTTTTCCGGTTTTTCAAAATCATCAGAATCTTTTGATTTCGGACGGTTACCACACGCCTCATCGAATTTGCGCAGTGCTTCTTTTGCTTCTTCGTTGAGGTTTGTAGGAACCTGCACAACGAAAGTCACATAATGATCGCCACGTACATTCTTATTTCTCAGAGACGGTACACCTTTTCCCTTCAGACGGATCCTTGTGTCTGTCTGAGTTCCGGGTTTCACTTCATATTCAACCTCTCCATCCACTGTGTTGATACGTACAGTACCGCCCAGTGCTGCCTGCGCGTATGTAAGAGGCGCAGTAGAGAAGATATTCATATCCTGTCTCTGGAAGATCGGATGACGTGCAACATTTACTTCTACAAGCAGATCGCCTCTCGGGCCTCCGTTTGTACCCGGTTCACCCTTCTCACGGATGCGGATGCTCTGACCATTGTCAATACCTGCAGGTACAGATACCTGAATCTTCTTTCTTGAAGATGTATATCCGGTTCCGCGGCAGGAAGTACATTTATCCTTGATGATCTTACCTGATCCATGACAATCCGGACAAGTCTGTACATTACGCACCATTCCAAACATGGACTGCTGTGTATAAACAACCTGACCTTCTCCATGACATTTCGGACAGGTTACCGGTGAAGTACCCGGCTTCGCACCTGTTCCATGACAGGTAGTACACTCGTCTTTCAGTACGATCTCCAGTTCCTTCTCACAGCCAAAGACAGCTTCTTCAAAAGTAATATTTACGCGTGCGCGGAGATTAGCTCCCTTCATCGGACCATTATTGGCACGTCTGCTTCTGCTGCCGCCGCCAAATAAATCGCCGAAAATATCGCCGAAGATATCACCCATATCAGCACCGTTAAAATCAAAACCTCCGAAGCCGCCGCCGGCACCTCCGCCACCGTTTTCAAAAGCCGCATGGCCAAACTGGTCATACTGTTTTCTCTTCTCCGGATCGCTTAAGATGGTGTAAGCCTCTGTTGCCTCTTTAAATTTCGCCTCAGCCTCTTTATCTCCTGGATTTACATCCGGGTGATACTTCTTGGCCAGCTTACGATATGCTTTTTTAAGTGTTGCGTCATCGGCGCTTTTGTCCACGCCTAAGACTTCATAATAATCTCTCTTATCAGCCATGATTTTAATCCTATACCCGTTTTATTTATAACACAACTATTCAGTGAGAGAGACTCTCCCACTGAACAGTTATTATTGATATTTCCGTTGCAAATCTCTGCTTTTACAGAAATGTCACATTATACTTCTTTGTAATCAGCATCTACAACATCATCGTTGTTTCCTGCATCTGTGCTGCCTGCTGCACCGCCGCCCATATTCATGTCCGGTCCTGCCTGGCCGCCTGCCTGCTGTGTCTGCTCATACATTTTAGCGAAAAGCTTCTGAGCACTTTCCATCATCTTCTCCTGAGCAGCTTTGATATCTGCTACCTGAGAATCTGTCATCTCTTCTGCATTTGCAGTCTGAGACAGTAAATCTTTCAGTGCGTTCAGGTCTGCTTCTACAGCAGCTTTATCATTAGCATCGATCTTGTCTCCGGCTTCTTTCAGTGCATTCTCAACCTGGAATACCATGGAATCAGCATTGTTTCTTGTATCGATTGCTTCTTTACGTTTCTTATCCTGTGCTTCAAACTCAGCAGCTTCTTTTACTGCCTTGTCGATATCGGAATCAGACATGTTAGAACCAGCTGTGATTGTGATGTGCTGTTCTTTACCTGTTCCAAGATCCTTAGCAGATACATTTACGATACCGTTTGCATCGATATCAAATGTAACTTCAATCTGCGGAACACCACGACGTGCTGGCGGGATTCCGTCCAGACGGAACTGGCCAAGGGATTTGTTGTCTTTTGCAAACTGACGCTCACCCTGTACAACGTTGATATCTACTGCTGTCTGGTTGTCTGCTGCTGTTGAGAAAATCTGGCTCTTTCTTGTAGGAATTGTAGTATTTCTCTCAATCAGTCTTGTTGCGATACCACCCATTGTCTCGATGGACAGTGACAGTGGAGTAACATCCAGAAGAAGGATATCACCTGCGCCTGCATCACCTGCAAGTTTACCACCCTGGATAGAAGCACCAAGTGCTACACACTCATCCGGGTTCAGGTTCTTGCTTGGCTCTTTGCCTGTTAACTGTCTTACTTTATCCTGAACAGCCGGGATACGGGAAGATCCACCAACCAGAAGTACCTGACCAAGTTCAGATGCTGTGATACCTGCATCTGAAAGTGCACGACGTACCGGTTCTGCTGTCATTTCTACTAAGTCATGTGTTAATTCATCGAATTTAGCTCTTGTAAGGTTCATATCGAAGTGTTTCGGGCCTTCTGCTGTAGCTGTGATGAATGGCAGATTGATGTTTGTAGTTGTTGCGGAAGAAAGCTCTTTCTTTGCTTTCTCTGCAGCTTCTTTTAATCTCTGAAGTGCCATCTTATCATTGCTTAAGTCTACGCCTTCTGCTTTCTTAAACTCTGCAAGCATGTAATCTGTAACTTTCTGGTCGAAGTCATCACCACCAAGACGGTTGTTACCTGCTGTGGAAAGTACTTCGATAACGCCGTCACCGATTTCGATCACAGATACATCGAATGTACCGCCACCTAAATCGTATACCATGATCTTCTGTTCTTTTTCATTGTCAAGACCATATGCAAGAGCTGCTGCAGTTGGCTCGTTGATGATACGTTTTACATCAAGACCTGCGATTTTACCGGCATCTTTTGTTGCCTGACGCTGAGCATCATTGAAATATGCAGGAACTGTGATAACTGCTTCTGTAACTTTCTCACCAAGGTATCCTTCTGCATCTTTTTTCAGTTTCTGAAGAATCATAGCGGAAATTTCCTGTGGAGAATATTTCTTGTCGTCGATTGTTACACGATAGTCAGTACCCATCTCTCTTTTAATGGAAGAGATTGTTCTCTCTGCGTTTGTTACTGCCTGACGTTTTGCAGGTTCACCTACAAGACGTTCTCCTGTTTTTGTGAAAGCGACAACTGATGGTGTTGTTCTTGCGCCTTCTGTATTAGCGATAACTGTTGGCTGTCCGCCTTCCATTACGGCTACACAGCTGTTTGTTGTACCTAAGTCAATACCAATGATTTTTCCCATAATCTTGTTCCTCCTGTTTATTTTCAACTAGATTTGATATATTCTATATTTTCATGTAAATTAGTTGGCTACTTTTACCATACTGTGGCGGACTACGAAATCCTTGTAGGTGTAACCCTTCTGGAATTCTTCTACCACAATATTCTCACCAGCTTCTTCATCCTCCACATGCATTACTGCATTGTGGAAGTTCGGATCAAATTCCTTACCCACTGCTTCAATCGGTTTCACGCCCAGCTCATCTAATGTGGTGATCAGCTGTTTATAGATCATCTTCATGCCATCTGCAAAAGAATCTCCTTCAGGTGCCTGTGCAAGACCTCTCTCGAAGTTATCCACAACCGGAAGCATTTTCTCAACTATGTCCTTGGCTCCGATGATATACATGCTGGATTTCTCTTTCTCCGTTCTCTTACGGAAGTTATCGAATTCAGCCATGTTTCGTTTCAGCCTGTCTGTAAGTTCTTCAATCTGCTGTTCAAATTTATCTTTTTCTTTTTTCTTCTTGCCGAAGAAAGAAGTTTTTGATTTGCTGTCTTTCTTGTCATCCTGGGAAGCTTCCTCGTCTCCGTCCTCTACCGGGATTTCCTCTGTTTCTGCTTCGCCGTTCTCTACAACTTCAGGTTCATTCTCAACAGTTTCTTCTGTTACCGGAGTATCTGTTGTCTCTTCTTCCTGAGCTGTGTTCTTTGTTTCTTCTGACACTCTCTATTACCGCCTTTCTAACTCTCTTTCTTAATCAGTTCGTCCAGCTGGACTTTCAAAGCCTTCAGGCTGTCAACTACGTTTGCATAATCCATACGCTTGGGACCGATGATACCGATGGTACCATGCATTCCTTTTCCAAGTTCGTAAGTGGCTGTGACTACACTGCAGTCTTTCATGGTCTGCACCGGCATTTCATCACCAATGTACACCTGAATTCCTGTGTTCTCTGTATCAGACATTCTCTCTTTCACCAGGTCTACCAGATCCTGCTTCTCTTCAAATGCTGAAATCAGCTCGCTCGCTTTGCTTGTGTCTGCAAGCTCCGGATACTTGAAAATGTTGGTTGCTCCTGAAGTATATATCTGCATATCGTCTTCGTCTACCTGGATGGTGTCTGCCACTGCATCAAGGACTGTGCCAACCACAGAGCCATGTACACCTGCCTGTTCTTTCAGGCGGGCAATCATTCCCAGGTTGATATCCTGAATGGGCACCCCATTTAAGTTGGTGTTAAGAAGAAGATTTAATTTCAGGATTGTCTGATCGTCCATCTCCTCATCCAGATTGATGATCTGGTTTCGGATGACATTGTTATCACTCACTACTACTGCCACAAGCTGAAGGGGTGTCACACGGGAAAGCTGGATGAATTTAATCTTGCTTCCGCTGTACTGTGGAACAGAGATCATTGTTGCATAGTTGGTATTGGAGGCCAGTACCTTTGCTACCTGCTTCAGCATTTTGTCCATTTTATCGGTTTTCTCGATCATGAGATCTTTGATTTCCTGAACCTCTGATTCCTTTTCTCTCATCAGCTCGTCTACGTAGAGGCGATAACCTTTATCAGAAGGAATTCTTCCGGCTGAGGTGTGGGGCTGTACGATATATCCCATATCTGTCAGGTCTGACATCTCATTCCGGATGGTGGCAGAGCTTACATTTAAATCTGCAAACTTGGAAATGGTCCGGGAACCCACCGGTTCGCCTGTTTCCATGTAGGTTTTGATGATGGCTTTTAGTATTTTCTTTTTACGATCATCTAATTCCTGATCCATGAAGTTCCACTCCTTTACTGCCTTTGTTTTTGGTTTGTTAGCACTCATGTTTTAGGAGTGCTAACACCTTATGCTCATAAGATAGCACTCTTGATTTGGTTTGTCAATATTATTTTGTGAATTTTTTGTTATTTCATAACAATATTATTTATTTGATTTGATGAAAAGAATGCTGTGAGAAATTGACTGTAACATCATTTTTTATCTCATATTACTTGTAACCTGTTCTGGAATTGACCATAAAAATATTTTTCCTGTTTCAGGTCATTCTTTTCCTGCCCTGGCCTTGACTGTAATTTTTCTTTTCCTATTTCAGGTCATTCTTTTCTTCTCATAGGCTTGACTGCAATTGTTATTTTCTTGTTTCAGGTCATTCTTTTCTTCTTATAGCCTTGACCGTAATTATCATTTTCTTGTTTCAGGTCATTCTTTTCTTCTCGCAGGCTTGACCGCAATTATTATTTTCCTGTTTCAGATCATTCTTTTTCTCTCACAGATTTGACTGTAATTGTTCTTTTTCTGTTTCAGGTCATTCTTTTCTTCTCGTAGGCTTGACCGCAATTATTATTTTCCTGTTTTAGGTCATTCTTTTCTTCTCGCAGGCTTGACCGCAATTAGTATTTTCTTGTTTCAGGTCATTTGTTCTATTTATCAAGAGCGTCAAGGTTCTTTTTCAGGTCGATCATTTTATCACGTAGTTCGGCGGCCTGTTCAAAGTTGAGGTCTGCGGCTGCGGCGCGCATTTGTTTTTCTACCTGGGCGATGAGTTTGGTGAGTTCTTTACGGGTCATGGACTCTGGGTCTTTCTGGAGTCGGACTTCGGTTTCGGCTACTGCTTTGGATACGGCGATGAGGTCGCGGACTGCTTTTTTGATAGTAGTCGGAGTGATTCCGTGTTCTTTGTTGTAGGCTTCCTGGATGGTTCGGCGGCGGTTGGTTTCGGTGATGGCTTTGTGCATGGAATCGGTCATGTTGTCTGCGTACATGATCACGTGACCTTCGCTGTTTCGGGCAGCTCGTCCGATGGTCTGGATGAGGGAGGTTTCGGAACGGAGGAAACCTTCTTTGTCTGCATCTAGGATTGCTACCAGGGTGATTTCCGGGATGTCCAGGCCTTCTCGAAGGAGGTTGATTCCTACCAGAACATCAAAGACATCCAGACGCATATCCCGGATGATGCGGGCACGCTCTAAGGTATCAATATCGGAATGGAGGTAACGGACTCTGATTCCTACTTCTTTCATATATTCTGTCAGGTCTTCTGCCATTCTTTTGGTGAGGGTGGTAATCAGGATTTTGTGTTTCTTTGACACTTCTTTGTTTACTTCTCCGATCAGATCATCGATCTGGCCTTCAATGGGGCGGACTTCTACTTTCGGATCCAGAAGTCCGGTTGGACGAATGATCTGTTCTGCACGGAGGAGTTCATGATCATACTCATATTGTCCCGGAGTGGCGGATACAAACATGACCTGATCCAGTTTGGATTCGAATTCTTCGAAGCTTAAGGGGCGGTTATCCTTGGCTGAGGGAAGACGGAAACCATAGTCCACCAATGTCTGCTTCCTGCTCTGGTCACCGGCGTACATTCCTCCTACCTGAGGTACTGTGATATGAGATTCATCTATAATAAGTAAGAAGTCATCTCCAAAATAGTCCAGCAGTGTGTATGGCGGCTGTCCGGGCTTTAATCCTGACAGATGTCGGGAATAATTTTCGATTCCTGAACAGAATCCGGTTTCTTTCATCATTTCAATGTCGAAATTGGTGCGTTCTGAGATTCGCTGGGCTTCCAGAAGCTTATCTTCGCTTTTGAAATACTCTACACGTTCTTTTAATTCTTCTTCTATTGCTACAGCTGCTCTCTGGATCTGTTCTGCTGGTACTACATAGTGGGATGCAGGGAAGATGCTGATATGAGAACGCTGGCATTTGATTTCTCCTGTCAGTACATCAATTTCTGAAATACGGTCGATCTCATCTCCGAAAAATTCTACTCTCACGGCTGTATCGGAGCTGTTGGCAGGAAAAATTTCCAGGGTATCTCCACGGACACGGAAGGTGCTTCGGTGGAAGTCCATCTCATTTCTGGTGTACTGAATGTCGATCAGTTCCCGGATTACCTCATCCCGGTCTTTGGTCATTCCCGGACGCAGAGAGATCATCATGTCAAAGAATTCCTGAGGGGAACCCAGTCCGTAGATACAGGAAACGGAGGAAATGACCACTACGTCTTTCCGCTCTGACATTGCGGCTGTGGCAGAGAGACGGAGTTTGTCAATCTCGTCATTAATGGAGGAGTCTTTGGCAATATAGGTGTCTGAGGATGGGACATAAGCCTCCGGCTGATAGTAGTCATAATAGGAGACAAAATATTCCACTGCGTTCTCAGGGAAGAATTCCTTCATCTCTCCGTAGAGCTGCGCCGCGAGAGTTTTGTTGTGGGCGAGGATGAGGGTTGGTTTGTTTAGCTGGGCGATGACATTTGCCATGGTAAATGTCTTGCCGGAACCGGTGACACCCAGTAAAGTTTCGAACTGGTTGCCTTCTTTAAAGCCTCTGACCAGACGTTCAATTGCCTGAGGCTGATCTCCAGTTGGTTTGTACTCGGAATGCAATTCAAAATGATCCATAATATTCTCCTGTTTTAATCAAATTTCACTTATCAAAAATTGAAATATGTTTAATATGGTTATATTTTCAGTATATCATCCCATATAAAAAAAGTACAGAGCAAGCGAATACCTGTTCTGTACTTTAACGTGTCGCGTTACTGTTCACTCTGGCTGCCTAAAACCGAACAAATAGTCTTCTCAACTTTTTCTGCATCAACAGGCTTTGCAATATGTCCGTTCATTCCTTTTGCCAGTGCCTTTTTTCTGTCTTCCTCAAAGGCATTGGCTGTCATGGCTATGATCGGAATAGTGGCTTTGTCTTTATCTGACAGTCCGCGGATCATCTCTGTTGCCCTGTAG
Organism: Blautia sp. Marseille-P2398; assembly: GCF_964240315.1. Lineage (NCBI taxonomy): Bacteria > Bacillati > Bacillota > Clostridia > Lachnospirales > Lachnospiraceae > Blautia > Blautia sp. Marseille-P2398. Next base: position 44,439 of record NZ_CAXSTD010000018.1, on the reverse strand, counting down.
CCATCCATATTCGGCATCTGGATATCCATAAGGATCAGGTCATAGGTGCCTGCCGGAGACTGTTCGATTTTGCGGACACACTGAAGGCCATCTTCCACTCTGTCAACTACCAGTCCCGCAGTCATCAAAATTGCTGTTGCAATCTCTGCGTTCAGATCATTATCCTCTGCAAGCAACACATGCTTTCCTCTAAGGATTTCTGCTGAATCATCTGTTTTTTGCTCTGATCTTTTTTCATAACATCCTGCATCTGCAATCCTGTGCTGAAGTATGACAGTAAAACGGCTTCCTTTCCCGGATTCGCTTTCTACTTCGATGGTTCCGCCCATCATATCAACCAGGTTTTTCACAATAGACATTCCCAGTCCGGTTCCGCCTATTTTTCCGGCTGTTGTATTCCGTTCCCGACTGAAGGACTCGAAGATAATGGGGAGATATTCTTTGCTCATGCCAATTCCGGTATCCGTAACCTCTGTTTTTATCCTTACATATCCTTCCTCGCTGCACGGAAGTTCTGTGGTTATCAGAGATACGGTGCCACCGTCCGGTGTATACTTAATTGCATTGCTGAGAAGATTAATCATAATTTCTCTTATCTTGGTGCCATCACAGATAATATACTGATGTATCACATTATCCTCATGTAAAAAAGTAATCCCCTTCTGTTGTGCTTCCTCTTCGAAAACATCATAAAATTCTCTCAGTATGCTGCTTACTTTTATATAATCCTCATCCAGTTCCACCCTGCCGCTCTCAATCCGCGCCATGTCAAGCACATTGTTAATGATCGATAAAAGCATATTTCCTGACTGCTCTATCTTTTTCTGATAATCCAGAAGTTTGGGATCTGTCAGTCTCTTTCCAAGCATCCGGTTGTATCCCAGGATCACATTCATAGGTGTACGGATATCATGAGACATATTATTCAGGAAATTGGTCTTTGCCAGGTTCGCACTCTCTGCCTTTTCCACAGCAATCTGCAGCTTTTTGTTCAGTTGTTGTGTTTCATCTGCAGCCTGTTTTGCAGCAACCTCAGCCTGACGCGCTTTTTTCAGCAAGCCCAGGATTGATATCAGGATCAGCATAATAACCACTGCACTGCACAGTAAAACCACAGTCAGATTATCCTTTACAAATTTTGCCAGAGTGACCTTCCCCGGTGTACTCTCATACATGGCGATGGCACTTGTAAGCATATTGGAAGGCATGGCTTTAATGGTCTTATTCAGTATGGACAGCAGGTAATGATTACCGCTTTTTACTGCGAAAGCCGACTTCTCAGGGTTAGAAAGAGGCAAACTATATAAATTGTATTTTTCACTGTAATCCAATGCAGACGCAACTCCTGTAACAAATCCGTCTGCCTGCTTCTTTATCACAAGATTTGCCGCATCATCCACAGAATCGCACTCTACGACATCCCACTGAGGATAGTAATATTCAATATGCTTTTCCAACGGCAGATCATCCTTTGGAACTGCAATACGGTTTGATTCATTCTCATTGAAAGATGTCTTATTGGTGACAGCCATCAGATTATAGATCCAGGCTGTATTGGTAAAAGCGAAATGGTATTCCTCTGCTGTGTCCGGATTCTGACTGAAATGAAAGATCATATCAATTTCATCCGATTTCAGGGCTTCAGTCTCCTCCTCATAGCTGTTATATTCTGTCAGTTTAAAATCCAGCTTCTGGTTTCCCAGACAGCCTGCTGCATATTGAATATAGTCAGTCATTGCACCGCTGAATCTGCCGTCAGGCATCTCTATGGTGCTGATGCCTGTATCATCTTTCAGGAATCCGATGCGGATGGCCCCATGCTCTTTCAGCCATTTTTTCTCCTCACCGGAAAGAATCGGTGTATAATCCATGGAAAAATACTGCTTATACAAATCTGCCAGGTAAAATGGATTATCATCCTCCAGTCTGCGCATGGCATTATCCAGTTCTTCTTTGATCTCCGGATGATCCTTGTTGATTGCATAATAAATGCCAGATTTTCCCACATTTACAACTGTAGAAATCCCCTGGGCAGCCCATAAAGACTCCTCCAGGGAAACAAAGGCATCGATTTCATGATCTGCCAGCTTTCTTTTCACATCATCATTATTGGCTATATTCACATGTGTTGTTTCCAGGTTATATTTCTGCTCCCATTCTGTGAGCATGACTTCCGGCTGGGTTCCTTTCAGCACACCGATCCGTTTTCCATTCAGTGTCTGGAAATTATAAGCTGAAATATCCGTATCTGAAAGATCTGCATACAGATAATATTTCTCCTCACCCATAGGTTCATCGGAAAACAGCATCTGCTTTGCGCGTTCCTCTGTATAGGAAATATCACCCATAATGTCAAATTCACCGTTTATAAGCTTTTCAAAACAGTTGGACCAGTCACAGGTGACATACTCAAACTTCCATCCTGTATAGCCGGACAGAGTTTCCAGAAGCTCATATCCATATCCCTTCCTTGCACCTTTCTCATTGACATAATTAAAGGTGTCCTCAAAGGAACCTACGCGGACAACTCTTTCCGTGGTTTCTTCCTCCGCAGCTTTTGCTGTGGCGGGTGTCGCACACAGGATGCAGGTCAGAATCAGACTTAGGACCATGCATATGCATACAATCCTTTTTCCTGTTCTGCTCATTGATTCTTTTTCTTTCATTTAATTTCTGTATTCCCTTCCCAGTCTGTCGATTGCCTGAAATGTGTTTGAAAATACCTTCCACAAGAAATGATTTTTCAAACACGCTCTGAGGTAATCCATATTATCGCTTAAAAGTATTCTGCAGAATTTCTCTCATCTTCTCAATATCCACAGGTTTCGCAATATGTCCGTTCATTCCTTTTGCCAGTGCTTTCTTTCTGTCTTCCTCAAAGGCATTGGCTGTCATGGCAATGATTGGAATATTTGCTTTGCTCTTATCTGCCAGGTCTCGGATTACCTCTGTCGCTTTGTAGCCATCCATATTCGGCATCTGGATATCCATAAGGATCAGGTCATAGGTGCCTGCCGGTTTCTGTTCTATCCTTGACACACATTGAACTCCATCCTCAACACGATCAACCATAAGTCCCATATCCTCCAGGATAAACTGTGCGATTTCCGCATTCAGATCATTATCCTCGGCAAGCAAAATATATTTTCCGCTGATTCTGTCTGTTTCATCCATATCTGAAGATTTTTCCGTATCCTGTTCATAGTAGCTCTTATCAGCAATCCTGTATTCCAGGGTAACTGTAAATTTACTTCCTTCTCCCTGCTTACTTTCTACTTCAATAGTTCCGTACATCATATCAATATACTTCTTTATGATCGGCATTCCCAGACCTGTTCCCGCAATCTTTCCGTCTGTTGTATTTCGTTCCCTGGCAAAAGCCTCAAAGAGAGATGGAAGGAATTCTTCGCTCATTCCGATACCTGTATCAATTACCTGAGTCCGTATCCGCACATAGTCTTTCCTGTCACAGTCAAGCTCTGTGATCCTTATGGTAACTCTTCCCCCTGAAGCTGTATATTTTACCGCATTACTGATCAGATTGAGGAAAATTTCCTTGTTCTTCGTCTCATCGCAGATTACGTGCTCATGCTTGACATCATATTCCATCTTAAGGTGAATACATTTTTTCTCCGCTTCCGCCTGGAAAATTTTGTAAATTCCCTGATAAATATCTCTGATCTTCACATAATCTTCATCCAGTTCCACCTTACCGCTTTCGATCCGGGCCATGTCCAGCACATTATTGATAATAGACAGAAGCAGATTTCCGGACTGTTCCATCTTCTCCTGATAATCCAGAAGTTTCGGATCAGTCAGTTCCCTTTTTATCAGCTCACTGTATCCCAGCAGGGCATTCATGGGTGTCCGGATATCGTGAGACATATTGAAAAGGAACTCTGATTTGGCGGCATTAGCCTTTTCTGCCTGAATCTTGGCTTTTCTCGCTTGTATCAGCAGATAAACTATAATCCATACAATAATCAAGACCACACTTACAAACCAAATGGAAACTACCCGCAGATTATCCTTTATGTATTCTGCCAGAGTAACCTTGCCCGGTGCGTTTTCATATACGTAAAACTGACTGGAAAGTCTGGAAGCAGGCAGAGTCTGAATGGTTTTGTTCAGGATATTCATTAATGTTGTGTTTTCCCTGGTGACCGCAAAGCAGGAAGCGCCGGATTTCGTAAGAAAAATACTGCGCATTTTGCTGTCCTCCAGTGTCTTTAATGACTGTCCTGCCTTCACAACAAAGCAGTCTGCCTCGCCACTTTGAACTGCTTTATCGGCCTCAGCAGATGAGTCGTATTCCTTTATTTTCCAGAATGGATAATTAAAAGAAATATACCACTTCCCCAGCAGGTTATTCCTGCTCACTGCTACTGTATTCTCTTTATTTTCATCAAACTTCTTAACACCGGTGAGTACTGCAACATTAATTTCAAAAACAGTATTTGACAATACAATATCATTCTGCTCAGCTTCATATGGATTCTGGTTCATATGAAAAATCATATCAATCCTGTTATCCTTTAATGCCTGCAGCTCTTTCTCCTGGGATTCAAAACCTGTCAGTTGAAATTCTATGGCTTGTTCACCCAGATAACCGGATACCAGACTAATATAATCGTTAATAATTCCTACCGGTTTCTCTGACTCCGTATCCACAAGGCTGATACCCACATCATTTTTCAGATATCCAATCCGGACCGCCCCATGCTGTTCCAGCCAGTTCTGTTCCTCATCCGTAAGAGTTTCAAGGGAATTTGCAGAGAGATACCTTTTATAAAGATCGTCTGTATAAAAAGGATTCTCCCTCTCTATCTTCTGCATTACCTGATCCAGCTCTTCTTTCAAATCCGGGCGTTTTTTGCTGACTGCAAAATAATTATAGGAGCTACCAATCAGAATAGCTGGTGAAATATCGTCTCTTTCCCACTGTGGAGATTCATTTAAAACAAATCCGTCAATTTCATGATTTTTCAATTTCTGACGAACATCATCTGCACCGGTAATATCAACCTGCTGCGTGTTCACTCCATGACTTTTCTCCCACTCATGGAACATTTCGGCAGGAAGTGCATTCGGCAGCATACCGATTCTTTTTCCATTTAATGTAGTCAGATCTGAAATGGAGATATCTGTATTAGAAGTATCCACATACAGGTAATATTTATCCTCTCCCATAGGCAATTCTGAAAAAAGCATGGAAGTGGAACGTTCCTCTGTATAGGAAATGCCTCCCAGCAGATCGATCTGTCCATTTTTCAGCATGCTCATCAGTTCTGCCCAGCTTCCCTCCACATATTCATATTTCCATCCGGTATGCGCAGCTACTGCCTGCTGGTATTCGTAGCTGTAGCCTCTCCTCTGACCGTCTGCTTCTGTGGTATTATAAGTTCCCTCATACCAGCCTATCCTGACAACCTTAGATCTGTCCTCCTGTGCTGATACAGGAATGGGAAGTAATATCATAATACATAAAATAAGACATAATAAAATGCAGCCATACCCTTGTACATTTATCTTAAACTTTTTCATATGTTTCTCCGAACAGTATTTTATTTTCAGCCAGTGTACCTGGCGATATTTTTCATTATACATTTATTACAGGTAAATGTCTATTTTTCTCTTTCTGATTATATAATAAAAAACAAAAACACCTCCCGGAATATTACCGTTAGGCGTACCACAAAAAAAGCAGAGGGAAAGATACGACAAAAAGCAATTTCTTTCGAAATTGCTTTTTGCACGCGAAGTATTAAGGTTACTATTTATTGCATGGGGAACATGAGAGGCATTAGGAAGATGGTCATTATGGCAAGTATAATTGCTAAAGGTGTTCCACACTTTAAATAGTCTTTCAGTTTATATCCGCCTGGTTCGATGATCATGATCTGGCAGGGAGCTGCCATTGGAGTCATGATGGAAATACAGCTTGCTGTAAGAACGCCTACTACTGCTGCTCTTGGATCTACGCCTATTTTTATACAGGCAGAAGTTACCAGAGGGATAAAGATTGTCAGAGTCGCAAGGTTTGACATTACCTGCGTAAGGATAAACGGGATCATGAAGAAAACCGCCATGATCACGTATGTATTTGTATTATTTCCAATGATTTTGATCATAAGGTCTGCAACCACTTCACCTGCACCGGTTACTTTAATCGCATCAGATAATGCAAGCACACCGGCAAACAGAAAAATGGTTGGCATGTGGATGGATTCCAGTGCTTCTTTTTCAGAAAGAACACCGGTAAGAACCAGAAGTACTGCACCAATACATGCGATCAGATACATATCAACCCCTATCACATTTTCCAACAGCATCAGACCAATACTTCCCAGAATGATGACCATGGCTATTTTTTCTTTTAAATACCAAAAAAGCGATTCACAGACCATATATGGGAGAAAAATCTGTGAGTCGCCTTTTCTTTTTCATCTTAGAGATGTTTATCTTTTTTTATTTTTGAAACAATAAAGGAGAAATTTTTATCATCGTCCGTACCAAAGTTTTCATGTTCTTTTTTCCTCATGGTACGGTTTTTAATTTTGTAAGACTGAAATGCATTATTTGTTTCAGCCCAGAATGTTTTTAAGGAGACTCCCTTTGCCTTATCATATTTAGATGGATATAAAACATATAGCAGAAGGGTCAGAAGTACGCCAAAGCCTGTGTCCAGGATACGCGCGATTGTGTATAGTAAAACCCTTTCCTTTCCGACAGTAAACATAACAACAAAGTAAATCACAATTCCGGGCTGAATTGCAGAGTCTGCGCCCAGTGCGAAGTTGCACCAGAGTACAAGACAAACCCCTGCAACAAGCCATACCCAGCCAGGTATTCCAAAGGGCTGACTGATATACAGCTTATAAAAAGGGATCGCCAGAAGACCACCAACCAAAGTCCCTATCACACGGTTGATCCCATTATGAAAACCTTCTTCAAACTGGCTTCCCACCCCATATACTGCACCAATCAATGCAAAACAGGGATTTCGTCCTTCCAAAGGATATTCATAAATAATAGAAGTAATTAATACTACCAGAGCAGTACGCCACATACGTTCTGTAAGACGGGGTGATTTAAAGTTTTTCAGAGGCGTCAGCTTCCACTTATTTTTCACTTCTGCTCTGTCCAGCATTTCCTGTGGTCCCATAATGTTAATTACAAAGTCTTATGGCAGGTACGTGCAATTACATCAAGCTGCTGTTTCTTTGTTAAGGAGATAAATTTCACAGCATAACCGGAAACACGGATAGTAAAGTTCTGATATTCCTCTTTTTCCGGGTGCTCCATTGCATCGATCAGCTTTTCTGTACCAAATACATTTACATTCAGATGATGGGCATCCTGTGTAAAATATCCGTCAAGAATCTGAACCAGGTTATTCTTGCGTTCCTCGGTTTCATGTCCAAGTGCATCCGGATTAATGGTCTGGGTATTGGAAATTCCATCCAGTGCCCAATGATACGGAATCTTTGCAACAGAGTTCAGGGAAGCCAGGAGTCCGTTCTGCTCTGCACCATAAGATGGTGACGCACCTGGGGCAAATGAGGTGTATGCTTTACGGCCATCCGGTGTGGCACCTGTAGCTTCACCATAAACTACGTTAGAAGTAATTGTCAGGATAGAAGTACTTGGCTTGGAATCACGGTAAGTGTGACGGCGACGAATCTTGTCAAAGAAAGTACGCAGCAGCCAGGTTGCGATCTCGTCTGCACGAGGATCGTCGTTACCATAGCGCGGGAAGTCACCCTCGATTTCAAAATCTTTTGTAATACCTTCTTCATCACGGATGATCTTCACTTTCGCATACTTAATTGCACTAAGTGAATCAACAACATGTGAAAATCCGGCAATTCCAGTTGCAAAGGAGCGCTCACAATCATTATTGATCAGAGCCATCTCTGCAGCCTCGTAGTAATATTTGTCATGCATGTAATGAATCAGGTTCAGCACATTTACATAGATGTCTGCCAGCCAGTCCATCCACCAGTCAAACTTCTCGATTACCTCGTCATAATCTGCATATTCAGAAGTAATGCGCTGCATGGCAGGTCCGCACTGGATCCTGTGTTTCTCATCAAAACCACCGTTAAATGCATAGAGCAGAGTCTTGGCAAGGTTTGCACGTGCACCGAACAGCTGGATTTCTTTTCCTGTTTTTGTTGCGGAAACACAGCAGCAGATAGAGTAATCATCTCCCCACTCCGGCTTCATAACTTCATCATTCTCATACTGGATAGAGCTGGTGTCGATGGAAATCTTGGCTGCATATTTCTTGAATGCAGTCGGAAGATTTGGACTGTAAAGTACAGTCAGATTCGGCTCCGGGCTTGGTCCCATGTTTTCCAGGGTATGAAGGAAACGATAGTCAGTCTTTGTAACCATGTGTCTGCCATCCAGACTTGTACCGCCTACTTCCAGAGTAACCCAGGTAGGGTCTCCAGAGAATAACTGATTGTATTCCGGAATACGGGCAAATTTTACCAGACGGAATTTCATGGTCATATGATCGATCAGCTCCTGCGCCTCAGACTCGGTAAGAGTACCATTCTGCAGGTCACGTTGAATATAAATGTCAAGAAATGTAGAAATACGTCCAACACTCATTGCTGCACCATTCTGAGTCTTAACAGCAGCCAAATATCCAAAATACAGCCACTGAACTGCCTCTTTTGCATTTCTTGCCGGCTTGGAGATATCATATCCATAAGCCTTTGCCATTTCTTTCATTCCGTTAAGAGCTTTCAGCTGCTGGCTGATTTCCTCACGCATGCGGATTACATCATCATACATGTTTCCGCAGCCAGCCCGGTAATGAGCCACTTTTTTCGCCTCAATAAGGCGGTCGATTCCATAAAGGGCAACACGACGGTAGTCACCAACAATACGTCCACGGCCATAAGTATCCGGCAGACCTGTAACAACATGTGTTTTTCTGGCAAGACGCATCTCAGGAGTATAGGCACCAAAAACAGCATCATTGTGAGTAGTTACATAGGTTGTAAAGATCTTCTTCAGTTCCGGATTGATCTCATATCCGTAAGTCTCTGCTGCCTGAACTGCCATACGGATACCGCCATAAGGCATAAATGCACGTTTCAATGGTTTATCTGTCTGCAGACCTACGATCTGCTCCAGTTCCTTCATGTCCTCACTGATGTAACCGGCACCATATGCGGTAAGACCAGAAACGACTTCTGTCTCACATTCCAGAACGCCACCTTTTTCACGTTCTTCCTTCTGAAGCTTCTGAACATGGTTCCATAACTTCTGTGTTCGGTCTGTAGGATCAGTCAGGAATGCTTCGTCTCCATCATATGGAGTGTAGTTTTTCTGGATAAAATCGCGGACATTGATCTCTTCCTGCCAGATTTCACCGCGAAATCCATCCCATGCTCCGTTGCTGTCAAATTTTCCAGGAGTTGTCATAGGCATTGTTTGGATCCTCCTTATTTAATGAACTTAACTTCCGGATAAATAGCCTGCTTAGCGGCTTCTTTTCTCTCATTGAAGATAACCTTGTTTTCTTCAAACAGGTTGCGGCCCTGTGCATCGATAGATACGATCAGTGGACCAAATTCTTTTACCTTGTTGCACCATAAGGTCTCAGGCATTCCAAGCTCATCCCAGTGATGTTCTACGATCTTCTCAACCTCTGTTGCAGCTACTACTGCACAGCCAGCCGGGAATACACAGTGGATCGCACCAAATTCTTTGCATGCACGCTCTGTATTCGGTCCCATTCCGCCTTTTCCAACGATTACTCTTACACCTGTAAGCTTAGTAAATTCATACTCAAATTTCTCCATACGCATGGAGGTTGTCGGTCCAACGGAAACCATTTCATAGTCATCTTCTGTTCCCTCAATTTTACGAACGATTGGGCCAGCGTGGAAAATTGCTTTGTCCTTGATATCATATGGAAGTTCTCTTCCATACTCAACCAGACGGCGATGTGCCACATCACGGCAGGTCATCAGCTCTCCGTCCAGCCATACAATATCACCGATTTTGATGGCAGCCAGGTCTTCTTCACTGATTGGTGTAATAAGAACTTTTTTATCTCCTCTGATTTCGATCATGTTTTTTCCCTCCGATTATGCGTTGAATTTCCATGTGGAATGTGTATCACAGGTTACTGTAAGGTCAGAATTTACGGTCAGGTGACCACGGCGGTGTGACCAGCAGCCTACATTTACTGCTACACCGATTGTAGACGGATGACGGGCTGTATTCTCGATATTAACACCCATTACAGAATATTTTCCGCCCATTCCCTGCGGTCCAAGGCCGATTGCATTGATTCCGTCTTCCAGAAGCTTCTCCATTTTTGCTGCATTTGCATTGTCATTGTGAGAACCGATCGGACGCATAAGTGCTTTCTTGGAGTTGAGGGCTGCTGTCTCTACAGATGTTCCTACACCTACACCCACAAGAAGCGGAGGACAAGCATTCAGTCCGTAAGTTGTCATCTGATCAAGAACAAAATCGGTAACGCCTTCATATCCTGCACCTGGCATAAGTACCATTGCTTTTCCCGGAAGAGTACATCCGCCTCCTGCCATGTATGCGTAAATCTCACATTTATCACTGTTTGGAACGATGTCCCACCATACAGTCGGAGTTCCTTTTCCAACGTTTTTCTTGGTGTTGTACTCGTCGAAAGTTTCTACAGAGTTATGTCTTAATGGTGCTGCAAAAGTAGCCTGTACAACAGCTTCTTTCAAAAGGGCTTCCAGCTCGTTGATGTACGGGAAATTAGTTCCGCATTTCAGCCAGAACTGAAGAACTCCTGTGTCCTGACAGCTTGGACGATTCAGTTCTACAGCCAGTCCCTGATTCTTAGTCATTGTCTCATAAAGTACTTTTGGAAGTGCTTCGCTTTCCTGAGAACCAAGCTCTTCCAGTTTTGTTACTACGTCGTCCGGTAATTTTTTTCCAATGTGGGCAACAAAATCTGCTACCATGTCTGTTAATACTTTAACTCCATTTTCCTTAGTCATGATTTACCTCCTGATCATTCAATGGTTTAGGGTTGTTTGGCTTTTAATTTTGGGTTATTTATCTAAAGCAGCATGTTTTCTGCTTTATTTCTATTGATACATTTACATTAAGCGGAAAATCTTCCGTCTCATATGGTTTATCCTCTCACGGATAGAACGGGAACAGAACAGGCAAAAGGATCATACAGATCACGAAGGATACCAGAATCAACGGTAAACCTGATTTCACGTAATCCTTGAATTTATATCCTCCAAGTCCTACTACCATAGTATTTGCAGGCATTCCAATCGGTGTTGCATATGCACAGGAGCCTGCGATAACAGTTGCGATAACAACAGCTCTCGGATCCGCACCAAGGTTGTTTGCCAGAGAAACTGCAATTGGGATCATCAGTGCGGTTGTGGCTGTGTTTGACATGAAGTTTGTCAGTGCACAGGTTACAATGAATATTACCAGAAGAAGCACGATCGGGTTCGGGTCTGCACCCAGAAGTCCTACGATCTTATCTGCTATCAGTTCACCGGCACCTGTTGTGTCCAGGGCTTTGGCAAGTGTAAGAGATCCTCCAAAAAGGAATACTACTTTCAGATCAATGGAAGCCAGTGCTTCTTTTTCTGAAAGAACTCCAACCAGCACCAGAATGATTGCTCCGATGCATGCAGAAATCTCAATGCTGACTCCGATCTGTTTCTCAAAAATCATTGCAAGAATCACAAGTATCAGAACTACCAGTGAAACAGTCTGTTTCCATTTCGGTACATCACTGAAATCTTTCTGTTTTTCAACAGTTGCCCCTACAGCCCCTTTTCCATCCGGAAGAAATCTGTATCCAATGAAAACGAAGTAGATAATTCCTACCAGAAGCATCGGGACTCCCACCGGTGCATACATAAAAAAGCTTGTGGAAAGCCCCATTTCCTGAAGTGCGTTTACACCCATCAGGTTTCCGGGTGCACCGATGATGGAAAGATTCCCGCCAAGCGCTGCTGCAAATACCAGCGGCATCAAAAGGCGGCTTCTTGAATAGCCGGATTCATCAGCGATTCCACAAACTACAGGGATCAGCACTGCTGCTGTACCTGTGTTTGATAAGAATCCGGACATCACACCTACGATTACCATGATTGCAATAATCAATGTTCTTTCTGTTCTGGCAAATCTGGTGACCAGACCTCCGATTTTATTTGCCATTCCTGTTTCAAATAGTGCCTGGCCTACTACAAACATGCCGACACAAAGGATTACGTTACTGTTTACATACTGTGAAAACGTTGTAGATACATCCACTACTCCGGTGAGTGTCAATCCGATTGCACAGATCGAAGCTGTAAGCCCAAGTGGTATCTTTTCGAGGATGAAACTAATGATCGTAAACACAAGAAATAACAGTGTGATTGTTTGTTGAGACATTTTATTGATCTCCTTTCACTTTTTCTCTGTGATTTCGTTTTTTATTTTGCTCTTCGCTTTTGTCTTACTTATCCGTCTTTTTTATTAATCTCTCTTGAAAGGTACCGGCCGTGCACGTTTCCTTTGATGAGTTTATTATAAATCATGCACGTATAAAAAAACAAATTAATGGGTTGCATATCCCCATAAAAAATTTTTATAATCTCAATTTTAGCAGGTTTTTTTTATGCAATATTACTACATTAAAAAAAACTTTAGAAATAAATATGGAAATTATGATAGGTATATGGTATTTTTTATTTGAAGATAACTTAAAGCAGTTTCAGAAAATACTGCAATTGCTATAGAAATGACATATAGAACGAACTTAGAGGTATTTACTTATGACACTTAACCAACTCCGTTACTTTTGCACAGCAAGCCGCTGCCACAGTATCACCAAGGCAGCCGAGGAATTATACGTTACTCAGCCCACTGTGTCCGTTGCTATCCGCGACCTGGAAATTGAATTCGGCATCAGCCTTTTCTATAGGAAGGGAAACCGACTGATTCTTACCGAAGAAGGCGAAGAGCTTTATAACAAAGCTACCTACATTCTTCAGTACTGCACCGAGCTTCAGGCAGATTACTCCAGTATGGCGAGAGTAAAGCCCCCTCTTCGTATCGGAATTCCGCCTATGCTGAGCACCGTCTTTTTTCCTGAGCTTCTCATCGCATTTCATGACCAATATCCGGAAATCGCTGTTGTTCTGGAGGAATATGGCTCTGTCCGTGCCTGCAATCTGGTACAGGACGACACTCTGGATCTGGCTCTGGTAAATATGGAACAGTATAATATTGATAAGTTTAACAAGGCTCTCCTTGCCAACGACCAGGTTGTTTTTTGTGTAAGTGATGACCACCGACTGGCAGACAAAGAAGTGGTTACCACAAAAGAAATGTCTAAAGAATCTTTAATCTTTTTCAATGCTGATTCCGTACAGAACCAGTTGTTGAAAACACGTTTCGAAATGGACGGTTACATTCCGGATATCGTCATGCGCAGCAGCCAGATTTATACGATTTTGCAGCTAGTAAAGACCTGTAAATATGGAAGTTTTCTCTATTCCAGCATGACCGACAGATTTGCCTCTTCCGGCATAAAAGGAATTCCCCTCAGTCCACCCATCCGCATAAAGATCGGAATGATATGGAAAAAGGGGAAATATATCAGCGACAATATGCAGAAATTCCTGAACTTCACCAAGATGTACTACCGGGAACATCCGCTGATTCAGAAGCTCTGATTTGTATGCCAGACTGCTTGTTATTTTAACCTGCTATCTTTCTCACGCTGTTTTAAGACCAGAGCATACACATCCGGCCATTTTCTCTCAAGCTGCTCATCCAAAAGCCGTCTGCGCTCCTCGAACATTGCCACCAGCTCCGGATGCTCTTTCAGCATCTGTTCCCGGAGTTTCTTTCGATGCTTCTCAAAACGTACAGTCAGTTCCTGTTCATCCTGTCCGGAAATCTTTACAATTTCTTTCATATGCTCTTCCAGATGCTCAATCCATGCATCTGCATCAAGTTCATCCATATGATTCCACTGACCATGGAGCAGCTCCTGCATATCTCCGTTCTCTTTCAGCTGTTCAATCTGCAGACGGATCTGTTTCTCTATCTCTGCCTCAGAATCAGAACCAAAAGCCCAGACAAATTCCTGTACACTGTTGTCCACACGCTTTCTGAACGGAGAACGTTCTGTATTATCTACATTGCCCTTCAAAGGATAAGGATAATGGATTCCCATATCCTTCAATGCCACATGTATAGTCCGACGCACACGTCCCTCTTCGATCATAAATCCAAGTCCCAGTGCGCGCATCTGTTCATTCAGCTCAGCGATATGCTCTGTTATGTAGAAACGAATTCCTCTTGACTTCAGAGAACGATACAGAATTGCAAGCCTGTCTGCAGCCGTAACATCAATGCTGCCAATCCCGCTGGCATCCAGAATGACTGCTTTGGTATCCGATCCAATGGCATTCTCAATATCCTGCTGTAGAATATCTATGTTTGCAAAAAACAGGCTGCTGCTGAATCGGTAGATCACTACTCCCTCAATCTCACAGTTATGCAGACTTTCCGTAAGATCTTCGAAATGTCTGTGTCCCGGCTGCACTCCCAGAAAACAGCGTGCCGGTTTCGCAGTACGGATGATCATCTCGGCAAAGGAGAGAATAATACCGATCAATACTCCATTGATGGTACCAAGCGTCAGCACTCCCCAGAATGCGCCCCAGTAAATCAGGCATTCCTTTTTGCTGATTTTCCTCAGACGTACAGCCAGATCAAATTCCGTTGCCCCCAGAAGTGAGGAGATTACAATTGCAGTCAGCATAGGAACCGGCAGATAAGCAATCAGCCCGGTTGCTCCCAGAAGCACAAGAATCATGGAAATTCCTGCAACAATTCCGGTCAACTGTGTTTTTCCCTGGTACTGTTCACTGATGGCGGTACGTGACACCGAACCGTTGATCGGACAACAGCCTGTCAGAGCTGCTGCCAGATTTCCCATGGAAAAGGCTACCAGCTCCTGGTTAGCATTTACCCTGTAACCATTTTTCTGTGCGAAGCTATTCTCACCAAGTAAAGTTTCCGCCATGATCACTACTGCAATTGACAGACTGTAGATGACCGCTTCTTTTAGACCAATGGCAGAGAAATCAGGAATACTCCATACAGGCAGCCCCGGTTCTACTGCATCCAGTGTACGGATTCCCCAGTTGGAAATCGGGACGAAATAGGATAATAATACACCTGCTGCCATCAGAACTACTACCATAGGAAACTTGGGCAGGATTTTTTTCATCACCAGAAGGATGACCAGAGAAACCAGACCTAAAATCAGGGAAGGCAGATTGATCTGCCCTAATGTAGCCCAGATATGCTCTGCCAGCTCCGACAATTCTCCGGTTCCTGCAGTTCCGCCCATTAATTTGGGCACCTGCATGAGAATGATCGTGGTGCAGATACCTGTGATAAAGCCTCCCATTACAGGTGCGGAAATATAGTTTACCAGTTTTCCTGCTTTTAAAAATGCAAATACAAACAGCCAGACTGCCACAAAAAATGTGAGCACCGGCACAACCGCCATTGCCTGTTTCGAACCACTCTGGATTCCCATTTCCACCAGTGCCGCCCCGACTAACGCTGCAGGTGCTGCATCCACTCCGAAGATGAACTGAGGCGATGTGGAAAACAGCCCAAACAAAATGATCGGGAATACAGAGCCATACAGTCCATAAACCGCCGGAAGCCCCGCAATCTGGGCATAGCCCATGGAAATCGGGATCGAGACAGCCATAATGATCAGCCCGGTGAGGATGTCCTTTGATAAATTTTTTCTGTCGTAATTTCGCAATGTTTTGGCTAACTCAAGGTGCATTTGTTTTGTGTTCCTCCGTTTATAACTGTTCTCTCACTAACATTAAAGCATATCCCAGAAGATTGGTGCCTTTCCATTTGCTTCGCTCAAACCTGTTTGGATCTCCCATGGATAAACCTATTCCCCAGATCTGATCTCTTACTGCGCATTCAGCTAACACAGCATCACCTGTATCAACAAGTTGTCGTTTTAAGTCTGTGTTTTGACTGAATTTCGCTTTTAATCCCTCATAAACAATAATATGCCTTATACCATTCCAGACATTTTCATCATATCCATGTACTTTACGACCTAATTTCTTAATCTCAGCAACATTATCTGTATGAAGTATGTCATTAGCTATTTCTTCATCATGAAAGCGGCATGCTTTCTGATACATCATAAACTGCTCCATTGACGAAAAATCTATTCCCTTGACTGTGAAATGACTAAGATACCAGTTACTTAAATAGCCATTTTCTTCATCCGGGTTATGGAAACATATAACGTTCATTGCGTTTCACCTTTCTTTTCACAAAATGTTTGAAATAAATAATCTGCGAATCATCTTTACAATTCTTAAGTTGTATTTACTACTCTATCCTAACACAAAATGCAGAAATCTGCATCCACAATATGTCTACATTTTCATTCACTAATTGAATATTCGCTACTTTCCAGTATAACTATATACAGCAATATCATATGCATCCCGGAAGCCTTTTGCAATCACATGTGTGGCTATGTTTATAGTAAAATACTATCTCCTTCTTCTGATAATCTTTACAACCCCAAAGATCAACAGCAGAATCACCCCAACAGTCACAATACAGATCCCGACAATCGCTACGGCAAATTTATTCGGATGTTTTATCAGATTTATGATGTTTTTGCTGTTGTCTGCAACTTTTCTTTCGTGTGTTGTATCATAATATTCCGGCACATTTGCAATTCCGTCTTTGTCTGTGTCTTCAAAGGATTGCATATACTCTGCAATTGCAGCCCAGGCTTTCAGTTCTTTTTTTCCATCCATGACTGCATAATCTTCCAGATTCTCTATGGGATTGTCGTTTTTATCTTTGGGGACGATGGATATCAGACCATAGGATTTGTCCAGAACAGAGCCAAGCATACGGCCAGTGTACAGGTCGGTGACAACATGATACAATTTATCGTCCTGTATTTCTTCCCTTTCCCCGTCCTTGCCTGTCAGATAACAGTCTGTTACTTTATTTAAGATCATGCGGTGGGGATTATAGGTGAAATTCATTCCACTGCAATATAATCTGGCTATTGTCATAAAATCTGAAATTGAGGCATCTACCTCTGCCACTGTTTTCAGTTCTTTTCCCGTTAAATATGTACTGATCAGAGGATAACCTGCAAGTCCGTCCTTTCCTGTTCCCAGTGAGAAGGAATTATATACCTGCTCCACTGTTATATCGCCTTTTGTATAAGTATCTCTTACAGTTCCGGCAGGTACGATTGCAACATCTACTTTTTCTCCGTCAGAGTCTCCTGTATTCTCTACTGCATATACATAAGCATCTGATATGATATCTCCCAGATTTAACTCCTCATGCTTTGTTTCCATCTCACTGAGGCTGTTAAATTCAATGTCATTCTCTGCCAGAATTTCCTCTCTGGTGTAACCAAAATTGGAAAGATAATTGGTGTCAACAGTATCTGACAATTCATCTATTTTCTTCTGTGTGGCTTCATCTGCTTTGATTTCATCCGTAACCGGAACAAGCTCATAGGTATCCGTTTCCCACCGTCCATTCTCTTTCTGAGTCATGGAAAGTGTTCCCAGGTTTTTCCCATATTCTCCACAGGATACGATGCAGGTATCTCCCTGCAGGATTGGTTCTGCCAACTGTGTGTGGGTATGTCCGCTGACGATCAGATCAATGTCCGGAACATTCTTTGCAAGGATTTCGTCCTCTGATACTTTTTCGTCCTCCCATGTTCCGCTGTGTGATACACAGGCGATCATGTCTACATCTTCGTTCTTTTTTATTTCCTCTACTGTTTCTCTGGCTGCTTCTGACGGGTCTTTGAAAAGAAGCTCGCAGGTAGGAGCGCAATCCAGAGAATCCTTGCCGAAAACACCCAGTACTGCAATCTTTACATCACCTTTTTGAATTACCGTATAGTCTTTTACTCCATATGTCTGAAATGCTTCATAAATCTGTTTCTGTCCTTCACTGAGGCCGGCTTTTTTCATTGCATCCCAGTCCACATTACACACAACCATCCTGGGAAGGTTTTCGCCTGAACTGACTGCGGCGTTCAGCATATCTGCCAGACCATCGGAGCCGTAATCAAATTCATGATTTCCCAGAGTTGTCACATCACAGCCCAGATATCCAAGCATCCGCAGTTCGGCGGCCTCAGTGTCATATACAGTCTGTATCAGAGTTCCCATGGAGAAGTCTCCGCCATCCAATATGAGTGTATCTGTATTCTCTTTCTCGTGCTCATTGATCAATGTTTTCAGCCGGGCAAACCCGCCGGTCTCCTGCTGTGTCCCGTCTACAATCGTTTGAAAGCTGTTCAAATGGGAATGCAGATCATGGGTGAACAGGATATCCAGATGTTTTGGCTCCTCTGAGGCGTTTACCTGATATCCTGTCAGTCCTGAAACGCTCAGCATAAATATAAATGTGAATGCGAATGCTTTTTTTAATAATTTCATAAAATTCTCCTGTAATATCAAAAATGGTTCCACAGTATCATTTATCTTCCCGCAGGATAATGATACCATGAAACCATTTCACAAAAGGCTAATTTATCTTTCATCTCCCACAAAGAACAACGCCATTGTTCCCGGACCTGAGTGAGCGCCGATGGTGGCTCCTACCTGATTCATGATAATCGTGTTGATCTGGTATTTTTCTTTTACTTTCTCTGCCACATAATTTGCATCTTCTTCGCAGTCGCCATGACTGATAAAGATGGTATGGCAGGTGTCATGATAGCTGCCGATTTTCTCATCCATAAGCTTTACCAGCTCCTGAAGGGATTTTTTACGGCCGCGGACTTTTCCGATGGCAGTGAGTTTTCCGTCGTTGTCTACATGAAGGACCGGTTTAATATTCAGCATGCTTCCTACTACTGCAGTAGTTCTGGAAATGCGGCCTCCGCGGTATAGGTGATTTAAATCGTTGACTGTAAAAAGGTGTACCATATGAAGCCTGTTCTCTTCTGCCCATTTCGCAACTGTCTCCAGATCTTCTCCCTGCTCTTTCTTCTCCTGTGCAAGGTAAACCAGAAGCCCCTGACCAAGGGAAGCGCCAAGAGAATCTACCACGATGATCTTGCGGTCCGGATATTCCTCCATCAGTTCCTCTGCTGCGATACGGCTGCTATTGTATGTACCGCTTAAAGCAGAGGAAAATGCAATATGAAGAATATCTTTTCCTTCTTTCAGGTAAGGCTCCAGCAGTGCTTTTGCATTTTCAGGATTTACCTGTGCTGTGGTTGGCATGGAACCGTTTCTCATTGCCTCATAAAATTCATGCTCCGGAAGGAAATTTCCATGCGTATAATTTTTTCCATCCATGGAATAACTGAGATACATGCAGCCTACTCCATGGTCTTTGAGATATTTCTCCGGAAGATCTGAATTGTTGTCGGTGGTGATCACATATTCGCTCATGTTGTCGCCCTCTTTTTTCTGATATTTTTCACTTTCTGCCCATTAACTGTTTAACCGAATCAAGTAAGTCCCCTGCTTCAATTGCGAATATCCGCTTGACTATTTTTTCAGTTACGAAGCAAAATCCGCTGCCTGCTCAGTAATGGGCTTTTCATCTATAATAAAAATGCTTCTATTATAAATACAGATATATACAGTATAACATCAAACTATCAGCCAAACAACTACTTTTCCTTCTCAACTGCCTTAATCGCTTCCTGCAGCTGATTATCCTCCTCATGAGTAATCTCGTCTTTATTCTTATTCAGCAGACGGGTATCCAGAGAAACCTCTATATCAGGTTTGATTCCTGTTTTGTTGATGTTGTTTCCTTTTGGAGTGTAGTAATTGGCAACAGTCAGTTTAATGGCGCTTCCGTCTGAGAGCTGGCGGATGGATTGTACCACGCCTTTTCCGAAAGTGGTTGTTCCGACGATCGTTCCAATACCATAATCCTGCACTGCACCGGCAAAAATCTCTGATGCACTGGCGCTGCTTTCATTTACCAGGACTGCAAGCGGAATCCGGAGTTCGTTTTTGCCATCACATTTTTCCTCTTCTCTGTTTCCGTCCTTATCTTCGGTGTAAACGATCAGTCCTTCCGGAAGGATTTTCCGCAGGACATCACAGACAGAATCAAGAAGTCCACCCGGATTATCGCGGAGATCCACGATCATTTTCTCCATTCCCTGTTTTTGCAGGTCATCAAAAGCCTCCTGATACTGTTCGCCGGTAACGCCTGTAAACTGTGTAATGCGGATGTAGCCGATTTTAGAATCCAGCATTTCATGGAAAACAGACGGTAATTCCACATCTGTAACAGGGACTGTGATTTCCATGGCATCTTCTTCACCTTCTCTGTGAACAGTAAGCACCACACTGTCTTTATCTGAATTGCGTACAATGTCTGCAACATCAGATACTTCATCCTCTGTGATATCTTCCCCGTCAATGGCACTGATGATGTCCCCTTCCTCCAGTCCTGCTTTTTCTCCGGGACCGCCCTCATAGCATTCAACAATCTTTACTCCACCTTCTTTGTTCTTCTCCATAAGAATGCCGATTCCCACATAGCTTCCCTCATTGGAAGAATTCTCAGAATCGTATTCCTCTGCTGTATAATATCTGGAATAAGGATCATCCAGTCCATAGAGAAGACCTGCATAAAGCCCTTCCTGAAGCTTTTCTTCATCCTTATCTCCCAGATAGTATCTGTCGATCAGCTCTTCAAGATATGCCAGCTTTGATGTACACTTGCGATCACCAAGAGCTGTTCCTTTTGCTGCAAGACCTGTTCCTGCAAAAACACCTGTACCGATGCACGTCACAACCAGTGCTCCTGCTACTGCACCTTTCCAAAATTCTTTATTTTTCATATCTACACTCCTGTAAAAAAAGCCGCCGGTTTATGATATGATATCATTGTTCCGGCAGCTTCATGCTTATCTGCTTTTTATTATACTCTTAAATGCTTTCTTGTTGTAAAGAAACTTCCGATCAGTCCGATTCCGATTCCAAGTGCCAGTCCTATAGGAAGCAATGTCTGGTAAATCTGCCATACCGGGATAAAATCAACCACACCGGTCAGCACATTAAATTTGTTCAGAATATAGGATACCGCTGCATTATAGCAGAAATAAAGTCCGACCAACGGTATAGCAGCACCGATAACTCCCAGCACAATGCCTTCCAGAAGGAATGGAGCTCTTACAAATGCATCGGTCGCTCCTATGTACTTCATGATTCCGATTTCTTCCTTACGAACTGCAATACCGACAGATACTGTATTGCTGATCAGGAAAATAGAAATGATAAGTAATAATGCTATGATTGCAATGGAAACATAGGAAACCAGTTTATTGACATTTCCCAGTGTCTTGGCTGCTTCCTCGGACTGATTTACCAGACGTACATGTTTCAGCCCTTCTATATAAGAAACCAGCTCTGACTGTTTCGTGATATCGTTCATGTATACACTGTAGTTTGCCTGGTTTGCAAGCGGATTGTCATCTTTAAATCCGTCTGCCGCTTCAGATCCCTGGAAATATGTCTCTTTAAATTCTTCCCATGCCTCATCAGCGGATGTGAATTCAATTTTCTCTACTTCCGGGCGTTCCTTAATTTTCTTACCGATTGCCTTGATCTGTTTGTTCGTTGTTCCTTTATCAAAGAATACTGTGATCGGGACTTCCTGCTCTACTTTATGAGCAACATTGTTTACGTTATTCACGATAGAAAAGAAAATGCCAAACAAAAAAATACAGGCAGCCATGGTAATGATAGATGCCAGGGAAAACATCCAGTTTCTCTTAATGTTCTTGATACCCTGTTTCAGGGTATACCATATTGTGCTAGGCCTCATGATATTCTCCCTCTTTCTCGTCACTTATTATGGAACCTTCATGCATAGTAACTACACGTTTCTTCATTGCATTTACGATCTCTTTGTTGTGTGTTACAACAAGGACTGTGGTTCCTCTGTCGTTGATCTGTTCGAGAAGCTTCATGATTTCTTCGGAAGTCTTCGGATCCAGGTTTCCTGTAGGCTCGTCTGCCAGAAGGATATCCGGACGGTTGACCAACGCCCTTGCCAATGCAACTCTCTGCTGTTCTCCACCGGAAAGTTCATCCGGGAAGGATTTGTATTTGACAGCAAGTCCAACTTCCTGAAGTACCTCCGGAACACGTTTACGGATTACTCTTGTGGGACGGTTGACTACTCTCTGGGCAAACGCTACGTTCTCATATACATTTCTGTCTTTCAGAAGACGGAAGTCCTGAAATACTACGCCCAGCTTACGGCGGTATTTGGCTACTCTTCTGTGTTTCATTCCTTCCAGACGTTCACCGCTTACGATGATCTGGCCGGATGTGGAATCCAGTTCTTTCATAAGAAGTTTGATCAGGGTTGTTTTTCCTGAACCGCTGTTTCCTACTACAAAGACGAATTCACCTTTATCTATATGTAAGTTCGCATGGTTCACTGCCGGAAGTCCGGGACCATAGGATTTGCTTACATCTGTAAGATCTATCATAAATTTCTCCTCCAATGGATTAATGAATTTGTAACATTATTGTAATGTATGTTTTTGGGGATTGCAAGAGATTTTTGAGGATTCATAGAATATTCACAGTAACGTAGCCAACATTCATTACAAATTGCCTGCGGCAACAAAATTTTGACTTGCATGTCTCGGGATATTGCATACCTTATCAATTGCAATCTCGATTTCTAACTATACACTGCAAGGCTGGATTTGTAAAGGTCAAAATGCCTGCGGCAGCAATTAAAGCTGTGGCAGGCATTGAAAATTTTCCTTCTATTATAATATATCAATATTCCAGTGTTTCCATATATTTCATGTAACGTACTACCATGAGTGCGATCTTGAATGTAATGGCATCTTCAAAAACGCGGAGATCAAGGCCTGTACTCTTCTGGAGTTTATCGAGGCGGTAGACCAGAGTGTTTCTATGGATGTAAAGCTGTCTGGATGTCTCTGAAACATTGAGGCTGTTCTCGAAGAACTTATCAATTGTAACCAGAGTCTCTTCGTCAAAGTCATCCGGGGATTTGCCGCCGAAGATTTCTTTGATAAACATCTTACAGAGTGGGATCGGGAGCTGGTAGATCAGTCGTCCGATTCCCAGAGAGCTGTATGCGATCACTTCTTTATCTCCGAAGAAAATCTTACCTACATCAAGAGCCATGCGGGCTTCTTTATAGGAACGTGATACTTCTTTCAGTTCATTGACGATAGTACCGTATGCCATATGTGTCTTACCGTCATTTCCCATTCCAAGAGTATCAAGGATAGTATGTGCAAGCTGATCCATCTCAGGATAATTCTCACCATCTTCAAGTTCCTTGACTACGATAATACTCTTCTCATCTACTGCTGTGATAAAGTCTTTACTTTTACCGCCGAAAAGGCTCTTCACGCTTTCCATGGAGCTGTGGTCTTTCTCCTGTGGCATTTCAAGGATCATGACTACGCGGCGGACATCTGCCTCAATGTGCAGTTTCTTCGCACGATTATAAATGTCAACAAGAAGCAGGTTGTCAAGAAGCAGGTTCTTGATAAAGCTGTCTTTGTCAAAGCGTTCTTTATACGCTACGATCAGATTCTGGATCTGAAAAGCGGCGAGCTTGCCAACCATATAAGTATCTTCATCGTCGCCATGGGCAACCAGTATATATTCCAGCTGATAGTCATCACAGACTTTAAAATACTGGAACCCCTTTACAAGCTGGCTGTCGGCCTGTGATTCTACGAAAGCCTGTACATCCTGTGTTGCAATGGAAAAATCTGCAAAAGTACTTGCAAGCACTTTGCCTTCTGTGTCGAGTACACAAAATTCTGTTCTGGAAATTTCTTTTAACCCTTCAAGAGTATTCTGAAGCACCTGATTCGATATCATCTGATTTCAATCCCTTCTCATCCTATAGTGTTTATTTTCCGTTTTAACTATAAAACCTTATACCTGTATTGTATTTTAATATATATTTACCAAAAATGAAAGAGGAAAGAGAAAAAAATTTACAATTTTTTATATATTTTTTTGTATTACTTTTTTTCAATAAAACCTTCTCCATGAACTTCCCTGGCATCTGTCACTATCACAAAAGCTTCCGGATCAATTTCATCTACTTTTTCTTTAAGCATTACGATCTCTTTTTTATTTACCACGCAGAAAAGCATCAGTTTATCCTGTCCTGAGTACATTCCTCTGGCACTGATGCCTGTTACACCTCTGTCCAGATCTTTCATGATCATATCTGCTATTTCCTTTGGCTTTGCTGTAATGATATAGGCAGCTTTTGAGAATTTCAGACCTTCAATCAAACCGTCAGATACTTTTGTCACCAGATATACCGCAATAATCGCATAGAGTGCCTTGTGGATACCAAACACATACATACCCACCAGTACAACGCCTGCATCTATAACCTGCATGATCTGCGCGATTGAATAGTGCTGCAGATATTTCTGGATGATAGCTGCCATCATATCGGTTCCTCCGGTTGTTCCACCGCCCAGAAAGACAAGACCAATTCCCACACCCTGGATCACACCACCGTAAAGTGCGGCAAGAAGAAGATCATTGCCAGCAAGATTCCATACAGGTTCTATGGCAAGCCAGGTGGACAGAGCAATTTCTCCTATCAAAGCTTTTTTTACAAAGGAGAATCCATTAATCTTCCATCCGATCAGAAACAGTGGAATGTTCAAACCCATATTTGTTACCCAGAGAGGGATACCACCGTCAATGATTCCCTGACTCCCTGCTTTTATAATGATTGCGATACCTGAAAAGCCTCCGGTTACCATACCTGATGCATCAAATACGGAATTGATCGCCAGTGCCATTAATCCGGTTCCTGCTATGATCATCAGATATTCCAGAAGCTGTGATCTTTTTCCATTTACTAACTTCATTCATTTGCCTCCTTGTATTCTGTAAAAATGATATTTGTTTTATGCTTTCATGAATATCAGCCAGAAATACCGCTTTATCACTGTGCCGTAATTATTCTTCCATAAACTACAAGAACGGCAGCAATCCATGAAGGACTGCTCCCGCTCTTATTCTTACCTTATTTTTCAGGCTTATTGATAAAATTTACAAAATGATAACTCTCCATTATCTGGAAGTATTTAACGATCCTTGGATATAAAGGCTCTGCCTTCTCCCCAAATTCGTCTTTTACCAGTGCAGCAATATCTTCCACTGTCTTCCTGCCATCTATGAGTGGCCAGATAAATGTGCCATTGTCATCCAGATGTATCTTCGTATATCTGGGTTTTCCAAACAGCTTCTGGGCAATCGTGTTAAACGCGCCCTTATTCTCTATTTCCAGCACCATTCTCCCCCTGATATCCGTATGCCAGCGAAGCTGTGCACTGCGCTCAGGAATGAGATCCAGATAATTGATCTGTATTTCTTTTTTCTTTTTACTCATTTAAATATTATCATCTCCGCCTGATCAGGCTTTCTTCTTGTTCCAGATACTGAATTTCAGAAGGCTTAAGATCATAAGTAACATCAGGATCACGCCGCCTGCATTACCAAGGTTAATGCTTCCGGAGAGATCAAATACACTGCTTACGTTTACTACTGCAAGGATTGCAAGAAGGATACCTACAAGACCTTCACCTGCGATCATACCTGCACAGTAAAGTGTACCGTCTGTTGCCTGTTCTTCTTTTTTCTTATCATCAACATTCTTTCTTCCGTCAACGAACATACGAACAACACCACCGATCATGATAGCAGCGTTGAGGTAGATTGGAAGATAAAGACCGATAGCAAATGGCATAACCGGAATTCTTAAGATTTCCAGACCAATTGCAAGGAATACACCGATAAATACCAGTGTCCATGGAAGCTTGCCGCCCATGATACCTTCTACGATCATCTTCATCAGAGTTGCCTGAGGAGCAGGTACTTCTGCACTTCCGTATCCCCATGCAGTGTTCAGAAGATAAAGAACTCCACCGATAGCAAGACCGGCAGCAACAACACCGATAAGCTCACCGATCTGCTGTTTCTTAGGAGTTGCACCAAGAAGATAACCTGTCTTTAAATCCTGTGAAGTATCACCTGCGATCGCTGCTACGATACAGATTACGGAACCAATCGCAATTGCTGCTTTCATTCCGTCGATACCGGTATTGCCGGATGCTTTGATAACCATTGTTGCGATCAGAAGAGTAGCGATAGCCATACCTGATACAGGGTTGTTGGAGCTTCCTACAAGACCAACCATACGGGAAGATACAGTTGCAAAGAAGAAGCCGAAGATTACGATGATCAGCGCACCGATCGGGTTAACCGGGATAGCCGGAACAAGCCAAATGATCGCAACCATTGCCACAATACCGATCAGGATAACGTTCATTGGAAGATCCTGTGCAGTTCTTTCTGTACTTGTATTCTTGCCACCCTTCATGCTCTTCATGGAATCACGGAAGGTTGCAATGATCAGAGGCAGGGATTTGATCAGAGAAATAATACCACCTGTTGCGATAGCTCCTGCTCCGATATATTTTACATAAGTACTCCAGATTTTAGATGCTCCGCCTGCTGCATAAAGAGCAGAAATTGTTTCTGTTCCGGGATACATAACTGTATCAGCTCCGAACAGACAGATTACCGGAATCAGCACCATCCAGCCAATAAGAGAACCAACAAACATAAAGGATGCGATTCTTGGTCCTACGATATATCCAACACCGAGAAGTGCAGGATAGCATTCCATACCAATTTCACCTTTGAATCCTTTAAATGCTACTGCAACGTCTGCAGGGATTACCTTTAAACCGTCAACGACAAATTTAAAGATCGCTGCGATTCCCATACCTGAGAATACTGTCGCAGCGTTTGCACCACCCTCTTCACCTGCAAGAAGAACATCTGCGCAGGCAGTTCCTTCAGGATAAAGAAGTGTTGCATGCTCTTTTACGATCAGTGCGTTACGAAGTGGTACCATAAAAAGTACACCAAGAACACCACCGCAAAGTGCGATTAATGTGATTTCCACGATACCCGGCATTTCACAAAGTCCTTCTTCTGCCCAAAGGAACAGAGCAGGCATTGTGAAAATTGCACCGGCTGCCAGTGATTCACCGGCTGAACCGATTGTCTGGACCATGTTGCTCTCCAGAATGGAGTTCTTTTTCATGATCTTGCGAATTACGCCCATGGAAATAACTGCTGCCGGAATGGAAGCAGATACAGTCATACCTACACGCAGACCAAGATAAGCATTGGCTGCACCGAAGATAACTGCAAGGATAACACCCATGATGATGGATGTCACCGTAAATTCAGGTGTGATCTTGTCAGCCGGAATATACGGTTTGAACTCTTTGTTTTCGTTCATGATTTCCTCTCCCTTTTGTATTGATTTATAAACATAGAACATTATAGCGAAATTTATACAAAAAGGCAAGGTGAAAAAACTGGTTTTTTATGCACTTTACCATATTAACGTGCTAACTTGATAATCTCTTAACATATCAACACGCTCAAACAGCATATTTTTTCCCTGTTTTATCAGTCTATTCATCTGAATCCAACTGTTTAATCAGGTATCTCCCAACAATTCTGGAAAAATTCGAAATATCCCGGATATATGCGAAATCTTTTCCAAATATCTTTTTTTCTGTGGATAGGTCCTTTTCTTCCCCTGCAAAGACTCCCAGAACACTTACTCCAAGGTTTCGCAGGTGCCGCACTTCTGTAGCAGTATCATTGATCGCATATTTTCCCATATAAGGTTCCGGGTTCTTTGCGTGAGGTCTGTTTACGATGACATCATATGGTTTTCCATCACTTAATACAATGAGGATTTTTTTCTCCTCAGATCTCTGAAGCAGACCGTATCCTGCGGTTTTGATGGCAAGTCCATCCCTGTTATTGGAAGAAGTTACATAATTAAAAATATTTTCATTAGCTGACTGTGGATCATCGTACTCACGGAATCTGTGAAGGATCGTATAGTCCCAGAATGTGCAGAAGCTCATGACACGGTGAGGCAGGTTTACATTACTTAATGCTTCACTGATGATATAAGCCTGTAATGCCACATCTCCCTGCCTGGACATCTGGGAACCGCTGGCATCGATCAGCACATCTACTACGAAATCAGATGCATCAGATTTCAATTCTCTTTTAAACAGATTTGCTTCACTGCTTCTGCCCACACGCCAGAGTCTGGACGGAATGATCGTTCCTCTGTCTGACAGTACTTCCTGCGTCTCGCTTTTCAGCACCAGTGTCTTTCGTAAAAGGTCTGTGAGGGATGCGATGTTCTGCTTTACGATTCTGTGTTTGTCATGGTAGAGCCAGATATTCTTATTCTTTAATCGCACTGCATATTCGTACTGATAGTTTCGTTTGACCGGATTCTTAAGAATTCCTTCTGTAAAATAAAGGCTGCAGTCCCTGTGAAGTTCCCTACACATCAGATAATTCATTCGCTTCTCTTCTGCAGGAGTCAGATAAGTTTTTCCGAAATTCAACTCAACATAGGTGTATGCTTTCTCAAGTTCTTCCTCTGTGAGAATTGTAATTTTGTGTTTGGTCTGGCGCTGTTTTTCCATTTCTTCAGTGACAGCAGTGTCTTCCATGTCCGTAATCTTATTTGTCATCTGTTCGATGTAACTCTCCAGAGCTTCCTCATAAAGTTCTTCTGTAAGAAAATCTTCCCAGTCGTATTCTGTCAGTTCTTCCAGGGTGACTGCCATAACCTGTTCCAGTGTTCCATGATCTTTCTCAAAATTCGGATCAATGATAGTGTTGTAAAGACTGTCAATAATACGGATCAATTCTATAGTGTCTGCAGCTGTTCTGGCTTTGTAAACCATGTCGCGGATTTCCCGAAGACGCTCTTCTACATAATGGTTTCCATTCTGTAAACGGTCACGCAGGATGGCAATCTTCAATCGGCCAAGAATATCTCCGTATGCGGGCATCCGTTCAAACTCCTGATCCAGGATATCCTCGAATGCTTCCTTCTGCATCTCCCGGACTCCCGGACGTTCCTGACAGATTTTGTCCCCGATTGCTTCTTCTACACATAGCTGTGCTACTGCAGTCAGTTCTCCCTCTCCTGCCTGGCAGAAAACTTTTTTTACCAGATATAAACCCAGCAGATTTCTGTCATAATATTTTGCCAGAGCGCCCTGCTTGATGCCGTCATACAGAGCGATTGCTTTTGAGCGCAGATACAGGGAAACGTCTACTTTCATATTTAACGTGTAATCCCCGCTGATAGTCCAGAGGAGATTGCGGATCCTGTTTTCCAGTTCCAGACGATAATCGTCGATTTCTACGATTTTCTCATCTTTCATATACATCATCCCTTGTCCAGTCTGCCGGAATTCTGGTTTTCACAATATCCTCTACGATTTCTTTCTCGAAAATGTCAAAGGTCTTGTTCACCACTCCCATAGTAACTGCTTTTCTCGGAGAAAGTCCGGTTTCTACAATCTTCATGGCTGCAAGGAGACCTCGCAGATCCAGAGGTTTGGTGGAAATTTCACTGTTTGTGGCTTTGAGCTGAAGATCCAGGAATACTCCGATGAACTGTGTTCTGGCGTTTTCTTTTATATTCGGGAACATCCGGCGGAAAATAAATTCCAGGGATTCTTCAGTCTGAGCCGGCATGTCTATGACCAGAAATCTGGATACCAGCGCTTCATTGAGTTCTTTGGTTCCTGCATAACCGTAATTCATGGTTCCGATAAAACGGGCAGCCGGATGAAGATCAATTTTGTCATAGCCCGGAACATCGATGGAACGGCGATAATCCAAAGTTGCATGAAGAACGGAAACTGCATCGTTCTTTGCCATATTAATCTCGTCGAGGATTCCGAAACCACCGTATTCTGCACACTGATAGATAGTTCCTTTGCGGAGCTTAACTTCGTTGTCCACGAAAGTGTCTGTGCCAATCAGATCTCCGCTGTTAGTATTTACATGAAAAGAAACATTGTACGCGGGACGGTTGAAAATATATGCCAGGTTCTCTGCAAGGATATTTTTTCCTGTTGCCTTCGGACCGGTGAGTAATAGATTCTCCCCTTTGAGCAGTCCGGCAATGGCCATTTCCAGAATGTCTTTTCCGTAAAATGGAATGGATGGTTTCACAATCCTGCCTGCAGTCTCCGGTACCACCTCATACTGGCTGCGGAATTCTTCTACTCTCTTTATCAGTTCAGAGGCTACCTGCTGCTCCTCCAGAAATTTCAGTTCTTCCATTTAGTTCTCCTTTATATAACTATTATAGTCCAGTTTGTGTTATAGAAAAAGGCCGCTTATCTTTTACAGATTCACGACCCTTTTATTATAGCATTCTTCTTTATATTTTTACAACATTATACTTCAAATACAAGATCTCCATAAGATGGCATCGGCCACATTTCCTTATCTACGATCATTTCCAGTTCATCTACCGGCTCACGTAAAGCTTCCATTGCAGGAACCACCTTTTCTCTGCAGAATACGGCTCTGTCCCGTCCCTCTGCATATTCCGGGATCTTCTCAACCAGTTTGCTCAGCTTACTCATGGCACTGTTTGCAGCCTTTAAGAGTTTTGACGCTTTCTTAAGCAGGTCAAGCTGTACACTTACATCGATCAGCCCTTCGCCCGCTGTTTTCACTGTATTGATGGATTCGCCAAGAACAGTGGTATATCTGATAACTGCCGGAATAATCTGCTTGGTTGCCATGTCGATCATTGTCTTTGCTTCAATATTGATTGCTTTAGAATAAATCTCATATTTAATCTCTGCGCGTGATTCAAGCTCAGCTCTTGAGAATACATCAAAAGATTCAAAGAGTTTCACTGCCTTCTCTGTAGTAAGTGCAGGGATTGCATCCACCATGCTCGGAAGGATCGGAAGTCCGCGGCGTTTAGCTTCTTTCTCCCATTCCGGCGCATAGCCGTTTCCGTTAAATACGATCTTCTGATGATCTGTGGCATATTCTTTGATCAGGTCATGTACCGCCAGTTCGAAATCAGGAGCTTTTTCCAGACGGTCACATACTTCCTTAAATACTTCTGCCGTGATCGTATTCAGGACTACGTTACATGCGGAAATAGAATCTCTTGAGCCTACCATACGGAATTCAAATTTATTTCCTGTGAAAGCAAAAGGTGAAGTACGGTTACGGTCTGTAGCATCCTTCATGAAATCAGGCAGAGTCTTAACACCTGTTTCCAGCTTACTTCCCTTTTTACTGTGAGTTGCTGTTCCTGTGCTGACCAGCTGTTCCAGAACATCCTCCAGCTGCTCTCCAAGAAATACGGAAATCACTGCCGGCGGTGCTTCATGGCCGCCAAGTCTCTGGTCATTTCCCACATCTGCCGCAGATTCACGCAGAAGATCTGCATGTTCATCTACTGCTTTCAGGATACAGGTGAGGACCAGAAGGAACTGAATATTTTCATGAGGTGTTTTGCCCGGATCCAGAAGATTGATTCCGTCATCTGTGGTAAGAGACCAGTTGTTATGCTTACCGGAACCGTTCACACCTGCAAATGGTTTCTCATGAAGGACACAGCGCATTCCATGACGGCTGGCAACCTTTTTAAGGATACGCATCATCATCTGGTTCTGGTCTGCTGCGATATTGACCGGTGCATAAATCGGTGCAAGCTCATGCTGTGCAGGAGCAACCTCATTATGCTGTGTCTTTGCAGGAATTCCAAGCTTCCAGCATTCTTCATTTACCTCTTTCATGTATGCGGAAATTCTCTGACGGATACTTCCAAAGTAATGGTCATCCATTTCCTGTCCCTTCGGAGGCATAGCTCCAAAAAGAGTTCTGCCTGTATAGATCAGGTCTTTTCTCTGAAGCCATTTCTCTTTATCGATCAGGAAATATTCCTGCTCTGCTCCTACTGACGGAGTTACTTTCTTAGAAGTTGTATTTCCGAAAAGTCTCAGCAGACGGAGTGCCTGGGTGTTGATTGCTTCCATAGAACGAAGAAGTGGTGTCTTCTGGTCAAGTGCTTCTCCTGTATAGGAACAGAATGCAGTAGGAATACAGAGTGTTCCGCCTGCTGCATCATGACGCACAAAAGCCGGTGATGTACAGTCCCATGCTGTATATCCTCTCGCCTCAAAAGTTGCTCTTAATCCACCGGACGGGAAAGAAGATGCATCCGGTTCACCTTTGATCAGTTCTTTTCCGGAGAAAGACATCAGGACCTTGCCGTTATCCATCGGAGCTGTGATAAAGGCATCATGTTTCTCTGCTGTCACACCTGTAAGGGGCTGGAACCAGTGGCTGTAATGTGTGGCACCTTTCTCGATGGCCCATTCTTTCATCTCGTGTGCTACTACATCCGCAATTTCCATAGACAGTTCCTTGCCTTCTTCTATGGTTTTTTTCAATTCTTTGTAGATCTTCTTCGGAAGTCGTGCCTGCATGACGGAATCATTAAACACATCACATCCAAAAGTCTCTACTACATTGATATACTCACCCATTTTATTTCTCCTTTTTATTTATTAACGGGGAAATTCCAATTGATCTGGTTTCCTCATTTTTTGTACTTTTCAGATACAGATTCAGTGCTTCGTGGCAGTTTTCAATCTCTATCTGTGTATGACTGCCGCCGTATTCACCGTCCAGAGTCCATGGTACCGGTTCTTCTGAGGTAATGGTCACCCTGGCTGATTTAAAAGAATGGATCAGATCTGTATTGTCCTCTGCTGTCAGCATTGCAGTCATGATCTCCTGCAATTCCAGCGGATTCTTCGGTCTTGTGATCATGGTGACTTCAAAAAGTCCGTCATTCATATCCACGTTCTTGCCTGTAAGGTTCTTGAACCCTCCCACTGAACGGGAATTGGTGATCATTCCAAAGATGAAGTCATCCTCCACAGTTAATTCTTCGGATTCAATTCTCATATGGTATGATTTGATATCAAAAAGGCGTTTCACTCCCTCAAGAAGATAGGCTACATGGCCAAGGATATTCTTGAGATCCTGATCTGTCTGATAGGCTACATCTGTGAAAAGACCGAAAGCTGCTATATATGTAAAGCTCTGGTTATTGAATCTGCCGATGTCACAGTGATAAAGTTTCTCTTCCATGATCATGGAAGCGGCATCTGTCATGCTTTTCGGCATAAAGAGACTGTTTGCAAAGTCGTTGGTGCTTCCTGCCGGAATGTATCCGATGGGAATGGAACTCTTCTTTTCCATTACTCCGGTAACCACCTCATCAAGAGTCCCGTCTCCGCCGCTGCATACGATAAGATCTACTTTGGATTCGTATTCTTTGGCTTTCTCGTAGGCATCTTTTGGTTTCTGTGTGGAATAGATAATGACTTCATAACCGCCTTTGTTGAAAATATCTACTATATCAAGCAGGTTTGTTTTGATCTTGCCTTTGCCTGCCTTGGGATTGAAAACAAAGAGCATTTTTTTGTTCATTTCGAGCAACTCTCCTTTTTTCAGGGTTTAAATGCGTAGTTTTCAGAGTACGCAGATTTCTATTTATATAATATAAGAAAAAAGGGTGGAAAAGTCAATGGGGTTTGGCGGGCAAAAAAATTGGGGACGACAGGAAATATTTTTGGTTTCAGGTGCGGTTTCGCGGGCTAATAACTCTAGGTGTGTGGAAATCTGCTAAAAACATTCAAAAATTACTCAAACTCGCTTCGCTCAGACAGTGAGCAATTTTTGAATAACGCAGATTCCCACGCACCAAGAGTTACTACGCCCACTGCAAATGCACCTGAAACCAAAAATATTTCCTGCCTGTTGGCTGGCTGCGGGACTGCCGGGCTGTTACTGCTCACTTCGTTCACAGTAATGCGCCTTGCAACGACAGGCTATGCAGATGAGATTTTCTCACAGAAAATTTTGCAGGATGATAACGCATAAAACGGGACTGGTGAATAATTGCAATTTTTCCTAATTTCTTATGGTAAGTTGTATTTTAGCGTGATAAAATGGGGATTGTATTTATTTGTATTTATTATAGAAGGGACTTATTACAATTACAAAGAGAATTTTTAAAATGAATTTGTATAGAAAGGATTTCTTATTCATATGATTAAATTGATTGCTTCAGATATAGATGGAACTTTGGTAAAGGATGGGACTCTGGCTATTGACGGGGAGTATATGGAGGTTATCGGAAGGCTGATTGATAAGGGGATTGTGTTTGTGGCATGCTCCGGACGGCAGTACAGAAGTGAGAGAAAACTGTTTACCCCTGTCGCAGACAGACTGCTTTATATCTCTGACGGAGGAACTGTTGTACGGACTCCGAAGGAGATTCTGAAAGTGGATACTCTGCCGGACGAAATCTGGAAAGGAATGTGTTCTATGGTAAGAGAGAATATGCCTTCCTGTGATTATTTTATTTCCACACCTGAACGCTGTTTCGCAGAAGACGGAGGCAGCCAGATGTTTCACTGGCTGAGAGATTCTTACGGATATGATATCCATGAAGTTCCGGAAATGTTAAAACTCGAGGGGCAGCAGGTAAACAAATTTGCTGTCTACCACCCCAACGCCTGTGAGGAAATGTGCGCCCCTTTATTCACTCCCACCTGGAAAGACAAAACAGTTATGGCTGCCGCCGGCAAGGAATGGATGGACTGTACTGCCCCAGGTTCCGGCAAAGGTCCTTCCGTTGCTTTCCTGCAGGAATATCTGGGAATTTCACCTGACGAAACCTGTACTTTCGGAGATAACCTCAACGATATTGAAATGCTTCAGAATGCCGGTCTCAGCTACGCAGTCTCCAACTCCCGCCCCGAAGTCCGGGCTGCCGCCAAAAATACCTGCCCGCCCTACTGGGAAAACGGAGTTCTGCAAATTCTGAAGTCTTTCTTATAAAAGATACAAATTACTCCAGTTCATACCAATACACAGCGCAGAAACATATTTCATTTCGTGTGCATTTGCAGGAGTCTTAGAACTTCTTAGCTGATAAAAATATGCGTTATAAGAAAAATGACCCACTGTCTGAGCCGCAGCATGCGGCGAGTTTGGGTCATTTTTCTTATGTTTTTAGCATATTTTTAGCAACTTAGAAGTTCTTAGGCTCCGAAACCGCACACGAAATGAAATATGTTTCTGCGCGTCCCTTTTTAATTCCTAAGCTTCCATTACAGCATCTTTCATAGACTTCACATACTCTTTCACATAGGGCACACAATCCCTGCCATACTGTGCACACAACTTCACAATTGCAGATCCTACAATCGCTCCATCTGACTGCGCCGCCATCTTCTTCGCCTGTTCCGGCGTAGAAATGCCAAATCCAACTGCACAAGGAATATCTTTCGCCTGTTTTACCAGCTTCACCATTGCCCCGATATCTGTAGTAATATTAGTTCTTGTTCCTGTAACACCAAGAGAAGAAACACAATACACAAACCCTTCCGCATCCTTCGCAATCTGTGCGACCCTCTCATGAGAAGTCGGCGCGATCAGAGAGATCAGATCAATACCGTGTTTCTTACATACACTGTCAAACTCTTCTTTTTCCTCAAATGGCACATCTGGCAGAATCAAACCATCCATTCCGATTTCTGCAGCTGTTTTAATAAACCGCTCCGTTCCGTAAGAAAATACCACGTTTGCATAAGTCATAAACACCATAGGAACAGAACTGTTCTTTCTGATCTTTACCACCATGTCAAATACCTTGTCTGTAGTCACACCACCGGAAAGTGCTCTCACATTTGCTCTCTGGATCACCGGTCCCTCTGCTGTAGGATCAGAAAACGGAATCCCAAGCTCGATCAGGTCTGCACCAGCTTCCTCCATTGCATAGACAAGCTGCTCTGTCACTTCCAGAGACGGATCTCCACAGGTAATAAACGGGATAAATGCCTTTCCTTTTTCAAATGCTTCTGTAATTCTCTTATTCATGGATATCCTCCCCTCTGTAACGCGCGATTGCTGCGCAGTCCTTATCTCCACGTCCGGAAATTGTAATGACCACGATCTGGTCTTTTCTCATCTGCGGAACAATTTTCTTTGCGTAAGCTACTGCATGAGCACTCTCAATAGCAGGAATGATTCCCTCTGTTCTGGAAAGATACTCAAATGCTTCCACTGCTTCTTCATCTGTGACAGGTACATATTCTGCACGTCCTGTATCATAGAGATGCGCATGTTCCGGTCCGATTCCCGGATAATCCAGACCTGCGGAAATGGAATATACAGGTGCGATCTGACCATATTCATCCTGACAGAAATAAGATTTCATTCCATGGAAGATTCCCAGTTTGCCGGTTGCAATGGTAGCTGCTGTCTCTGCCGTATTTACGCCACGTCCTGCTGCCTCACATCCGATCAGACGGACATCTTTGTCATTGATAAAATTGTAGAATGTTCCGATCGCATTGGATCCGCCACCTACACATGCAAGAACTGCATCCGGAAGTCTGCCCTCTTTTTCAAGGATCTGCTCTTTGATTTCTTTGGAGATCACTGCCTGAAAATCGCGAACAATTGTAGGGAACGGATGAGGTCCCATTACAGAACCAAGTACATAATGTGTATCGGAAATACGGTTTGTCCACTCTCTCATTGTCTCGGAAACAGCATCCTTCAGTGTTGCAGTACCGGAAGTAACTGCATTGACCTTTGCACCCAGAAGACGCATTCTGTATACATTTAATGCCTGACGTTCTGTGTCTTCCTTTCCCATGAAGATTTCACATTCCATACCCATAAGAGCTGCTGCTGTTGCTGTTGCCACACCATGCTGACCTGCGCCTGTTTCTGCAATGACACGGGTCTTGCCCATTTTTTTTGCAAGAAGTACCTGACCAAGTACATTGTTGATTTTGTGAGCACCTGTATGGTTTAAATCTTCTCTCTTTAAGTATACTTTTGCTCCACCCAGATCTTCTGTCATGTGAGATGCAAAGTAGAGACGGGATGGTCTTCCTGCATATTCATTCAGAAGCTCTGTAAGCTCTGCGTTAAACTCCGGGTCATCTTTATAATGGTTGTAGGCTTCCTCCAATTCGATGACAGCATTCATCAGTGTTTCCGGAATGTACTGTCCTCCATGGATGCCGAATCTTCCTTTTGACATCTGTATATGTCCTCCTTTTATGTATGTAATCCCTGGCCTGTCAGATGGTCGGTCAGAGTATTCTATGTTCTTTCTGAATTAGTCAAGCGGATATTCGCAATCCGCTTCGCTACTTGCTCATAACCGAATAACTGCTCCGCAGTTTATCAGAAGGAGCTTGCACTCCTCCTGATACAAGCAAGTCCCCACCCACTGCTTATTGCTTTTCGCAATTGAAGCAGGTGACTTACTTGATTCGGTTATCTTATTTTATATGCACCAGTTGAACTGCCTTCAAAATCTTATCTCTGTCTTTCATTCCATCCGTCTCCACGCTGCTGCTCAGATCTACTGCATAGGGATGAATAGTCCGGACGGCTGTTTCCAGATTATCTGCACCCAGTCCTCCTGCCAGGAAAAACGGTCTGTCTATCTCCGGGATCAGTGACCAGTCAAAGGTCTGTCCGGTTCCACCGCCACCCTGATCAAGCAGTATATAATCTGCAGGACTTTTCAGGGCTTTTTCAATATCCTGAGCCGTTTTTACGGAAAAGGCCTTTATAACCTGATGACCTGTATTCTTTTGGATTCTCCGTATATATGCCTCATCTTCCTGTCCATGAAGCTGTGCAATATGGATAGTTCCGTCAAGAAGCAGTTCCTCCACACGCTCAGGTGCTACATTTACAAAAACACCTACAGGGATAATGTCCGGATTAAGTTTTGCAGTAAGTTCTCTCACCAATGCACCTGTAACATTTCTGCTGCTCTTCGGAAATTCTATGATAAATCCACAGTAATCAGGTTTTGCTTCATTTACATAGGTAATGTCTTCCGGGCGTTTCAGACCACAGATTTTGATTTTGGTTCTTTGCTGTTGTTCTCTGGTCATATTCTATCCTCTCAGATAATATTCGATCTTTCAGCGTAACGGGCTGCCATTCAGGCTTTCCAGCGCTGCTTTCTTGTTCGGGCTTCGCATCAGTGTTTCCCCGATCAGTACCGCATCCACTTTATCCTCATAAAGAAGCCGGATATCCTCCGGGGTGCGGATTCCGCTCTCGGAAACAAAAACCACATTGTCCGGTGCCATTTTTCTCAGGCGAATGCTGTTGTTCATATCTACCTGAAAGGTTCTCAGATCCCGGTTATTGACTCCCACGATCTCTGCCCCGAGATTTAAGGCCCTGTCCACTTCGTACTCATCGTGTGCTTCTACCAGTGCATCCAGTCCCAGCTCTTTTGCAAGCTGTCTGTATGCTCTTAATTCTCCGTCATCCAGGATGGCGCAGATAAGCAATACCGCGGAAGCACCAAGGGATTTCGCCTGATAGATCATATATTCATCTACTGTAAAATCCTTGCGGAGTACAGGTATCTGTACAGCGGCTGCGATTTCTCTCAGATACTGGTCTGCTCCCTGGAAATAAAAAGGTTCTGTGAGACAGGAGATTGCACTTGCACCTGCCTGTTCATATTCCTTTGCAATTGCCAGATATGGAAAATCCGGTGCGATCAGTCCCTTTGAGGGGGAGGCTTTCTTTACCTCGCAGATATAGGACATACCATCTTTTTGTAATGCCTGGAGAAATGTGATTTTCTGCCTTGCATTTTTATTTACTTCCTGAATCCGGTTCTCCAACTCCGAAACAGAAATACGGGATTTTTCTTTTGCAATTCTTTCTCTTGTTCTGGCTGCTATTTCTTCTAATATATTCTTCATAATCTCTATGATTTTTCTGTAACTGTTCTGTATATCCACAGTCAGCAGATTACCGGACAGTTACAGATTTCCTTTACATTAGTAATTTGGGGTTGCTTTTTATTTATTTGTCTCTTCTACAAATTCTTCCAGTTTTTTCAGTGCTGCACCGCTGTCGATGAGGGATTCTGCCAGCTTCACTCCTTCTTCTATGGAGGCGGCTTTTCCTGCGATATAGAGTGCTGTACCTGCATTTAAACATACCGCCTGACGCTTCGGACCTTTTTCCTCACCTTTCAGGATTGCTTTTGTGATCTCTGCGTTTTCTGCAGGTGTACCACCTGTCAGGGCACCCTTCTCACATCTCTCATATCCAAACTGTTCCGGTGTGATCTCATAGGAAGTAAATTTGCCATCCCTGATCTCACATACAGAAGTAGGTGCGCACATGGAAATCTCATCCAGACTGTCCTGTCCATAGACAACCATTCCTCTGTTAACGCCCAGATTTGCCATAACCTGTGCCAGTGGCTCCACCAGTGACTGATCGTAAACTCCCATCAGTTCCATGTTTGCACCTGCCGGATTACTTAACGGTCCAAGAATGTTAAATACAGTACGGATTCCTAGCTCTTTACGGATCGGTGCCACATATTTCATTGCAATGTGATAATTCTGCGCAAACAGGAAGCAGATGTTGATCTTTTTCAGGATCTCTGCACTGCGTTCCGGCGTCAGTGTAATCTTCACTCCCAGTGCTTCCAGAACATCTGCTGCACCGGATTTGGAGGATGCTGCCCTGTTTCCATGTTTTGCAACCGGAACACCGCCTGCTGCGATCACCAGAGAAGAAGTAGTGGAAATATTGAAAGAATTAGAACCGTCTCCGCCGGTACCCACGATTTCAAGCACATCCAGGTTGTGGAGAAGTTTGATACAGTGAGCTCTCATTCCTGCTGCGGAAGCTGTGATCTCATCAATTGTCTCTCCTTTTAAAGCTAATGCAGTAAGATAAGCAGACATCTGTACAGGTGTTGCCTGACCGCTCATAATCTCGTCCATTACAGCTTCTGCTTCCGCATAAGCTAAATCCTGTTTCTTTGATAATTTAATAATGGCTTCCTTAATCATTTCTCACTACCTCCATAAAGTTCTCTATCATCACTCTGCCGTCCGGTGTCATTACAGATTCAGGATGAAATTGTACTCCGAACACAGGATATTTCGTATGTTCCACTGCCATGACCTCTCCGTCCTCTGACTCTGCTGTTACCTTAAGTTCTGCGGGCAGGGTATCCTTTAACGCTGCCAGGGAATGATATCTGGCTGCTGCAAAGGTATCCGGCAGGTCCTTAAAAAGCCGGCTTTCTCCTGTTTTATACATCAGCTTTTTCTTTCCATGCATCAGCTCTTTTGCATAGGAAACTGTTCCTCCAAAGGCTTCGCAGATGGACTGATGTCCCAGGCACACACCCAGGATAGGGATTTTTCCTGCAAATTCTTTAATCACCGGAATACAGATACCTGCATCCTCCGGCCTTCCCGGACCAGGGGATAAAATGATGGCTTCCGGTTTCATCTCTGCGATTTCTTCCAGTGTACACTCATCGTTTCTCACTACTTTGATGTCCGGTTCCACTGCGCCGATGAGCTGATATAAGTTATAGGAAAAACTGTCATAATTATCGATCAGTAATATCATTCTAATCCCTCCTGTGCCTGTTCAATTGCCTGTACCACAGCTCTTGCCTTGTTGCAGCATTCCTGAAATTCCTTTTCCGGTACACTGTCTGCCACGATTCCGGCACCTGAACGGATACAGATTTCTCCGTTTTTCTTGTAAACCAGGCGGATGGCAATACAGGTATCCAGGTTTCCTGCAAAATCCAGATATCCGATGGCGCCTCCGTAAATGCCTCGTTTGCTCTGTTCCAGTTCCTCGATGATCTGGCAGGCTCTGAATTTGGGTGCTCCGGAAAGAGTTCCTGCCGGAAGGATTGCGTCTACTGCATCCACAGCGTCTTTATCATCCCGGATGATTCCTGTTACTGTGGAGCCCAGATGCATTACATGGGAAAAACGTTCTACGCAGAGATACTTTTCTACTTTTACAGTTCCGATCTTGCTGATCTTTCCAATATCGTTTCTTCCCAGGTCTACCAGCATATTGTGTTCTGCCAGCTCTTTCTCATCTTTCAGAAGTCCCTCTTCAAGTTCTTTATCCTCTTCTCTTGTCTTTCCTCTTGGTCTGGTTCCTGCCAGAGGGAAGGTACTTAAGGTGCCATTTTCCAGCTTCGCAAGGGTTTCCGGGGAAGCACCTGCCAGTTCAATGTCATCACTGGAGAAATAAAACATATAAGGAGAAGGATTAGATGCCCGAAGAACCCGATAAGTATCAAACAGGCTTCCTGTTGCTTTCGCACGCATGGGATTGGAAAGTACTACCTGGAAAATATCACCTTCTCTGATGTAATGTTTGGCTTTCTCCACCATCTCTGCATATTTTTCTTTCGGAAATTTCGGCTGTATTTCTGACTGAAGTCTCAGCGGTTCAAATTCCATATGCTCCCCGTTTCGGATCAGCTGCGCCATTTCCTCCAATTTCTTTACTGCTTTCTCGTAGGAGGCTTCCAGATCATCTGCCATCACACCTGTGATCAGAAGTACTTTCTGTCTGAAATGGTCAAATACGATCACCTGATCAAAAAGCATTAAATCCATGTCCCTGAAATCCTGCTGTTCCCTGTCCTCCAGTTTCAGCTTTGGTTCACTGTATTTGATATAATCGTAGGAGAAATATCCTACCAGACCGCCTGTAAAAGGAGGCATCTTTTCCATTACCGGAGTTTTATATTTCCGGATGATTTCTCTGAGAGTATCACCGGGATGTGTGACCTGCCTTACGGTTTCCTCTGTTTTTCCCTCAGCATCGGTTGTCCGGATCTTCAATGTTCTGTCTGTACAGGTAATCTCCATGGACGGTTCATACCCCAGAAAAGAATACCTGCCCCACACTTCTGTCTGGCTGGCACTTTCCAGCAGGTAACAATGGCGGCTGGCTTTTCGCAAAATGCGCATTACCTCTACCGGTGTATATCTGTCTGCATAAAGTTCTCTGCACAGAGGAATACGACGATATTCTTTTGTCTGTGCAAGCTGTCTGATGGTTTCTAATGTTGGATACATGGAAACACCTCCTGTGATTAATTCAGTTTCTGCCAAGAACATAAAAAAGCCCGCCCTTGACAGAATTATCGTTTCTGTCAAGGACGAGCGTATATACTTCACCCGCGGTGCCACCTTGATTTACGGTTTGAACCGTACTCTTTGCGAAATACCTTCATATTCCCGGCAACTGACGTATGCCTCACGTCACAGGATACTTAGTCTGCTCTGTAATCTTCAACCTTTCACTGTGCCCTCAGCGGCCCATTTGGCAGACTGCATTTCCACCCGGCTCTCACCTTCCCGGATTCTCTGTGCGCGCATGACTGCTTTGACTTCCGCTTCATCGGTTTAATCTGTTAAATTTACAAACAATTTACCACTGCTTTCTTGATTTGTCAACCCTGAATTTCATTTTCAATAACATATTTTTATCATTACGTTGTTGTTCACTCCGTTCTCAGTAACGTAGCCAAAATTCATTCCAGACATCTGCAGTCTGTTTTCGCCACATACATCTG
Organism: Blautia sp. Marseille-P2398; assembly: GCF_964240315.1. NCBI lineage: Bacteria > Bacillati > Bacillota > Clostridia > Lachnospirales > Lachnospiraceae > Blautia > Blautia sp. Marseille-P2398. Next base: position 1,941 of record NZ_CAXSTD010000018.1, on the reverse strand, counting down.
CACCAGATAATCATTCACTATAATCTGAATAAAAGCGCAAAACCAGATATTCCCGGTTTCACGCTTTTTATTGTTTTACTTATTCACTTTCGAACACTCCCAGTGTGCCGCTATTTCTTCTGTGTCTCTTTTCTCTTCATGTCAAGAATCTCTTCTGCGATCTCAACTTCGGATTTCTCATCCGGTGGAAGCACGATATTCAGAATAATAGCAAACAGTGCTGCAGGTACAATTCCTGAACCACCAAAGATCAGTGTGATCGCCTGCGGCATATGTGCAAGGACTGCTGAGTTTGCCCCAAGTCCATAGCCAAGACCAAGTGCAACGGAGACAATTGTTACGTTTCTCGGAGTTACCGGCCATTTTGTGATAAGCTGGATACCGCTGACAACAATAGATGAGAACATCATAACTGCCGCACCGCCCAGTACACTCTGAGGCATGATGGAGATCAGTGCTGCAAGCTTAGGAAACAGACCACATGCGATAAGGAAAATACCGCCTGTTGCAATTGAGAAACGATTTACAACCTTATTCATTGCAACCAGACCTACGTTCTGGCTGAAAGAAGTATTCGGAAGTACGCCAAATACTGCTGCCAGTGAAGATCCAAGGCCATCACACATAACGCCGCCGGAAAGCTCTTTGTCTGTAGCTTCTCTTCCAAGACCGCCCTCTGTGATACCGGAAATATCACCGACAGTTTCTACAGCTGTTACAATAAACATGATGCAGATCGGAACGATTGCCCTTGCATCAAATACCCATTTGACAGGCATAATCTTCGGCACTGCAAACCAGGATGCGCTTGCTACTTTATCCCAGTTAAGAACCCAGGATTTGGTAGCTTCTACTGTTGCACCTGCATCATCCACATAGGTAAATGTGGTAGGAAGAACTGTTGCCATAATACTTACCAGCACATATCCAACGATAATGCCGATCAGAATTGATGCAAAGCTTGTAAATCCTTTTGTTCCATGTTTTAATACGACAATTACAACCAGAACTACAAAACCTACAAACAGATTCTCCAGAGAACCGTAGTCCTTAGCGGAACTTCCGCCTCCAAAAGAACTGATACCAACAGCGATCAGTGAAAGACCGATTGATAATACAACGGTTCCTGTTACAACTGACGGAAAAAATTTTCTCAGTGGTTTCAGGAAGCTTCCCAGTACAGTTTCAAAAAGACCGCCGATAAAGGATGCCGCCATAATTGCACCATACGCAACCACTCCATTACCCATGACTCCTGCAACACTCTGGCATACGCCAATAAAACCGGAACTGGTTCCCATAACGATGGGGAGTTTACCACCCACAGGTCCTATGGTAAATACCTGAACCAATGTTACAATACCTGCAATCAGCATGGCATTCTGCAGAAGTGCTACCTGCAGTTCTCCGCCGGCTTCGATTCCACAGGCTGCTGTGATGATCAGAAGCGGTGTAAGATTACCTACGAACATAGCCAGCACATGCTGCAAACCAAGAGGAATCGCCAGCTTCAGTGGCGGCCTTCCATCAAGGTCGTAGGGTGTTACTGTGTTTTTCTCTTGTTTCTCCATTCCTTTCCCTCTCTTTCGTGAATGTTGATGTGATTCGGCAAAAGGTTTTACAATAGCGATTTTTCCTATAATCAAAAACAAGGCAGTTATCCTTTTTTTGAATAACTACCCTGTTATCATTTCATACTACTGTCATTACAATGAACTTTTGCTTTCACCTTTTTGCATTATAAAGGATTTTGGGGATTATGGCAATAGTAAAAAGAAATTTTGTATATTTTTGCATAAATATGCCGGCAACATAAAAAAAGCCTGTAAACCTTTCACTCGATCTACAGACTCATCTTTCGTGTAGTAGCGAGAGGGGGATTCGAACCCTCGACACCACGGGTATGAACCGTGTGCTCTAGCCAACTGAGCTATCTCGCCA
>NZ_CAXSTD010000017.1:0-86636 GCF_964240315.1 Blautia sp. Marseille-P2398 | reverse complement strand
GGAACCTATAGGGCTCGAACCTATGACCCTCTGCTTGTAAGGCAGATGCTCTCCCAGCTGAGCTAAGATTCCATATTGTGCTTGTTTCAGGCGGCTTATTTGTTGTCCGCTCCGTAACTTGCTTTGCTATTATATAATGGATTTTGTCGGATGTCAACACCTTTTTTGAAACTTTTTTAATTTTTTTTATTTTTTTAATTATTCGTACATTTTAAAGCATTCCTGACACAAAAAAGCTCAGAAACACAAGACAAATGGGCAAGTTCCTACTTACTACTTACTACTTACCGCTTATTGCTTTTCGCAACCTTCGCATGAGACGGGCTTACTTGATTCGGTTAAAATGAAACCCGGAAATAGAATTGCTCATGACACCAACTTTATTTCCGGGTTTCTATTTCAGGAACTATCTTTTTATGTGAGGCAGAAATTTTTATCCGTTCTGCCTCTATATGACTTTAACTATATAATTTTTTATTCTGGCTTCTTATTTTGTAATCTTCACAGAACTCTTCTGTCCTTTGCCTTTCAGAAGTTTCTGGTATACACTTAATTTTGCTGCCGGAACTTTGATCACTGCTTTTGCAGAGATTCCCTTAAATGCAGAAGAGCCAACCGCTTTTAAGACATTTGAACTGATTGTTATGGATGTCAGCGCTTTGCATCCGCTAAATGCCTCTTTGCCAATTGTAGTAACCTTAGCGCCAATTTTTACGCTCTTCAGTTTTGTGCATCCTGCAAATGCTTTATTTCCGATTGCAGTTACCTGGAATGTGTATCCATTGATCTTGACTGTTGCAGGTATGGAAACACTTGTCAGAGTTTTCTTAGCCGGTGCATACACACTTACTGTTCCGTTTTTATATGCAGATTTGGTTACCTTGTATTTCAGGTTTCCTGCTGTATAGACTTTACCCTTTGCCGGAATTGCTGCAATTTCGAAATCTTTTGTTGTTGTACCAACATATTTACCCTTACCTTTAATGATCACAGATGCTTCAGAGCCGGCTTTAGTATTGTTTGCATAGGAAACTGTGTAGTCTGTTCCTTTTTTCAGCTTCTTTCCGTTTAAGGTTACTGTTACAGACGGTGTGACTGCCTTACCTGCGTAGATCTGGGTTTTAATATCAGAAATCTGTGCAGATGCAATACTGCCCGCAGAAGTCTCCGCTGTTCTGAAGTATGCTTTTGTCTTTATCTGTTTCCACTCGTCATTTTCATTACGCCAATAACTTACCAGACGTTTATCTCCGTCAATTGCATAATCTTCCCACTCGCCATTCTCTTTTTCAGGCACAGATAAGATAATACTTGATTCTTCTTTATCTGGTAATGCAAATTCAACAGACATGAACTCCAATATGTTCTTCTCATCCAGTTTCTTATCTACCGTTGCCAGACAGATTTTCTCATTTTTATAAACTACAGGATAATCTCCCCACCAGCTCTTTCCATCTTCATTATAGTGATATGTCTCAGAGAAACAATCTTCTGTAAAGCAGGCATTGGCTTTTCCGGCTCTCTGTTCATCACAGGTGATCAGATTCATTCCTCTTTCCAGATCTCTCTCGCTTCCATCTCCAAGTGTATGCATATAAGTACCCAGGTTCAGTTCACCTGCAAAGTAAACTTCTGCTGATAAAGAGCCATTTTTTCCTGTAAATATGTGCAAATTATCCCTTACATCAAATTTTGTACAGTCAATCTCTCCCAGTTTCAGATAAGATCCAGGTTCTGCATAAAGTTCGCAATTTGGATTCAGAGATGCATTCTCAAAGCTCAGGTATCCGGCAACTACCAGTTTGTTGCCACCTTCCTCTTCACTTTCCATCAGCAGGTTTTTGCAGTTTAAGTTTTTAACCGCTGCTTTTGTGATTTCCAGTGTATTTGCAGTTACATTTGTGTTCAGTCTTGTATCCAGAAGCTCTGTGGTTCCTTCACCTGTGATCGTGAGATTATCTCCTCTTACAAGCATATTCATCAGGACAACTTTCTTTCCTGCCGGAACATTAACAGAAGAAAGTTTGATTGGAACCCATCTGTTTGTATCTGTTTTTTCATCATGCTGTACAGGTCCTGCATACTTCACTGCATTTACCCCATCCGGTACGGTAAGTGTGCCAGTAATCTCTGCTTTCTGACCAATATGTACGATGTAATAGCCTTCTGCGTTGTTCTTTTTCTGATATGCAGCCAGATATCTGGAAGCCTGTCCGGTACTTGGCAATGCGCCCAGCCATGAAAGACCTTCTTCAGAAAATTCACGTTTTCCATATGCATCCAAAAGTTCCTGTGCAGACTGTCCTTCCATACTCTGACAAATCTCAATGTCAACAGCATTGCCTTCATTGCACCATGTTTTTCCATCCATATCCAGGTCATAACCATTATCAGGTGCATGAACCTGTACTCTGTTTATCATGTCAATAATATCGCTGTCTGACATATCAAATTTCACACTCTGGAAGCCGGTTCCCGGATTAATCATTTCCCAGTCTTCCCCATTAGTATCGAATGTCTTGAAATATCTGATTGCCAGTGTATATGGAGCAGTCCAGTGATCGCCTTCTTCATTACTGAAATCTCCGGTTCCCCAGTCAAATATTTTATGGAAGGTTACTATTCTGGAAGCATCTTTTCCCTCAATATTAATTCCTACCGGGAACTGCTCATTTGCATCACTGCCGGTATCATTATAAATATTATAGAATTCAGCTGCTCCTCTGAGATTCAGGCTTCCGCACTGTTTTCCGAAATGTACATTCTCCACACCGGAAAGTCCGCCCAACTGTGAATCCTGAATAAATGTCACTGTATCATTTGCTCCGGTACCTTTTAAAGTTCCCTGGATAACAGAATCCTGAATCTGTACAACGCCATCTCCACTGACAGATAATCCACTGTCTACAATTGCGTGAGCCAGTTTCACTGTCTGTCCTTCTTTTGTTTTAACAGAACCAATCTTTTTTATCGGATACTGTGTATGAGTATCTGTTTTTTCATCATAATCACTTGGTCCCCAGAAAGATACGCCTTTAACACCAGACGGAATATCAATCGTATCTACAGAAGCAGCTTTAGGCAGATCAATGGTATAATAACCTGCTGTCTGATTCTTCTGGTCAGATTCTATCACCTGCATCATCTGGTTTACATCTGAAGTACTTCCAAGGAAATAATCTGCATTATCCGGATACTCAAAATCCCATATTCTATGATTTTCAAAGATCTCCTGTGCAGTAAAACCACCGGCATCCTGATATCTGTAAATTCTGTACAGCTTATTCTCATTACGATTCCATATTTTTCCATCCAGGCTTAACTCAGGATCATAGCTTTCCTGTGGAATATAAAGTCGGTCACTCAGCTTAACAATATCTTCCAGAGGCATATCAAATGTCACTGCCTGACTTCCGGATGAAAGTTTCACCTCCGACCATTCCTCTTCTTCAAAAGACTTATTATAACCAATTCCCAGCGTATAATTGCCACTCCAGGAATCACCTTCTTCATTTTTAAATGTTCCTGTTCCCCAGTCGAATACTTTATGAAATACCGGCACTTTTTCCTTGCTGTATCCTTCAATCTCAATCCACACCGGAGATGCTGCTTCATCATGTCCGGTATCATTGTAAAGATTATAGAACTCTGATTTTCCTTTAATATTCAGATTCCAGCAGTCAAAGTGTACATTCTCTATTCCGGAAATACCACCGATCGTTGCATCTTCATGAAAGATTACTGTATCATCAGATCCGTTGCCCCTGATTTCTCCGTTCATATGAAGCTGTTTGAATGCAACTGTTCCTTTTCCTTCTTTGATTTCTATGGACTCTTTGTCATTTCCTACACCCCAGAATGTAATATTTCCATTTGGAGTAATGCTTCTAATCTTTACATCTCCGTCACCATAGCCTACAAATACATTCATTCCCTCAGGAACAACAATATCCTCTTCACCTTCCAGATCATGTGGTACAACCAGACAGTATCCAGTACTGTCTCCTTTCATACTCTTTAATGCCTCTGTGAGAGTTGTTTTCTCTATTGTCTGCATTTCAACATTCGGTCTGTCGTCATCTGTGCGCAGACAGGTATTAAACTGTCCCTCATCAATAAAAGCCACCTCATAGGTTCCGGTTCCCTGTGCTGCTGTTGCCGATTCTGTCTGTGCATCTGGTTCCTCAACAAACATATCCTGCTGTTCTTCTTCACCAGTCTCAAACTCAGAAATTTCTTCCCCTGATGTCCAGATGTCTTCTGTTATCCCTGCATTCTCAGCCTCTTCTGTCTCAGTTGCTACGTTTTCCGCTGCCGAATCTTCAGTTTCCGTCTGTTCCTGCATAGCTTCCACTGCTTCTTCCCCTGAAGAAAAATCTGCCCCCATAACAGCAACGCTCTCTGCTGCAGGTGTTATGCACATAAGTGCTGCCAGTAATAATGCGATTTGTTTTTTCTTCATACTCTTCCTCCTTTTTCAGACATGAAATTGATAGTGAGATACTATTTTAGACGTGCTTTAAACATGTTTCTATTATACTATGCAATATATACTTTTCGCAATTATTTTCTGTGTATTCTTTGTCATTTTTTCAGGATACAGAAAAAGGAGCAGTTACTCTCTGCTCCCTTCTTCTGTATTGCTTTTATTGTTTCAGGGAACTTACTTTTTCACTGTAATTTTACATGTTACGGTTCGTTTTCCTGATCTTATGGTGATCGTCACAGTTCCAGGTTTTAATCCTGTAACCACTCCTGTTTTACTTACCTTCGCAATTTCAGGATCAGAGCTTTCATAAGTAATCTTTTCTCCGCTGGTAATCGGTTCCAGTACTGGTTTCAGTTTTAAGGTTTTTCCTTTTTTCAGAGTTGCCTTTTTCGCAATTATATTGATTGCTGTTGTTTTTACTGTTGATGCCTGTACCTTAACCTCGAGAGTCTTTACCATACCACTCGCAAAAGTAATGGTGATCCTTACTGTTCCAGTCTGCTTCTGTGCTGTGATCGTGCAGGTTCCGTCTTTTTTGCCGGATACTTTTGCAATATTAGGATTGCTGGACTTCCAGGATTTTACATAATCACCCTTTGCCATTCCTGTGATCTTAAAGGCTGTTGTTTTCTGTTTTTTCTTCAATTTCAGAGACTTGACATTCTGTGTTGCCTTTGGTGTCAGTTTCTCTCCTTTTGTGCGGGTCTGTGTCTTTTTACATGTAGTGCATGTGCGTTCCTGAACTTTTGCCTTGAACACAGTAGCTGCACTCTTGGTTTTCCACGCACCCCATTTATGTTTCAGTGCAGGGATAATTTCTGTCTTTGTTTCTTTACATACTGTACAGGTACATGTTTTAACTCCATCTTCTGTACAGGTGGCCTTCTTTGTAACAGCTCCTTCATCCCATTTATGCTCACCGGCTGCTTTGACTATTTCTGTATAGGTGCTTCCACAGTCTGTACAAGTATATGTTTTAATTCCATCAGTACCGCAGGTCGGTTCTTTTGTGACAACTCCGCTGTTCCAACTGTGTCCGTAAGCTCCAAGCGTTTCCTGCCATGTATAGCCGCAGGTCTCACACCTGTAATTTACATATCCGCTGCTGCCGCAGGACGGCCATACTCTGCCGGTTTCTTTGGCTATATGATTACAACGGACAACTGTATAAACTTTTGTTGCAACCCTCTCTCCGTTTTTCACATATCTTACTGGTATATCATACCAGAATGCAGCGCCCGGTTCCAGGACAGATGCATCTGATCTGACGCTTATCACAAGAGTATTATCTTTTTTTATAGCGACATTTAAATCACCATTTTTAAAATCTTCTTCATCGATTTCAAATTTTCCCTCTGTATCCCGCTTTCCTGATGGATTTTTGATTCCATAAACAATAGCCTGAAGATTGATTTTCTCTTCTTTTCCATCAGACTGAAGATAAAGTTCTTCCTGATTCTTCGGCTCGATCACATAATAACGACCTGTTACGGAAATGTCCATTCCACTTTCTGTAATTACCTTTTCAGGATCATCAGGAGATATGGCTCTGATTCCGATCCATGTATAACCACGTTCTTCCGGATTTGCGGTGACTGTACCATCTTCTTTGATGCTGATTAGATCAGTATCATATCCATAATACTCTAATTTATAGTCTTTTCCTGCTGTAAGCGTGGTTTCCTCTCTCTTTCCATCTTTATCAGCACTTAAACGCATTACCCTGGTTTCAATTTTGGTTGATTCACCTGGCAGAATTTCCCCTGTATCAGAATTTCCTGTCAGACTGTTCTCCATCCAGGTAAATGAATCTACTGCTTCCAGTGTAACTGTAACCGGCTTCAATTTTTTTCCATCTTTATCTTCAAGAGAAAATGTTACTTCAACTATTCCCGGTTTTACAGCATGTATTTCAGTTCTGTCATCTTTCTCCACCTTTTCAAAAATACCGGATTCTGATAATTTTATATCTGTAACCTGTACTTCTGTTGTTTTTCCTTCCGGACAGCTTCCATCTTCTTCATAAAGTACCATCCGGATTTTTCCGGAATCGTCTTTATTATATCTTAAATATTCACCTTTTAATATTCTCCGATATTCCGGATTACCAGTCAAAGAGTAAACAGAATCCTGTATCCTGATTTCATTGTCACACTGTGCGATCATTTTTCCATCCACTGTCACGACAGCTTCAACCTGGAAATAGTCTGCACTATGGTCAGCATTTGCCTTCAGCACAGCCGTTGTTCCTGATTTTTTGATAGTTACAAGGTCTGACGCATCAACTTCTTCGCCTTCTTCGTTATATCTGTAAACCTTCCAGTCCACATTAAATATTTTATTTGAAAGGTCTAATTCCGGTTCTGTCTGAAGGGTAAGAGTCAGATCCTTATCTGTATATATCCGGGCATTGTTCCTATCACCATAGCTATATTTAAAATCCATGTCATAATGTACATCGTCGAACCAATAATATGCCTGATTTACCTCTTCCCAGTCACTTTCTCCCTCTTCATTCTGCAACTTTCTCTCAGCGATTACCTTCACAGAAGTTTCGTAGAAAGCAGTTCTTGTAAGTACCGGAAGTCCGCTCTGACCTTCTGGCAGTGAAGACTTCCAGGCGTCCTGGTTATATTCCACCCTGTAGCGAAATTCATCTTTTCCTAATGTTGTGTCTAAAATTTCGTCTTTATTTTCCCCGTCTGTTACTGTCAACTGGTGCGTCTGGATTCCACAATTACCAAGGTCTAACCTTTCACCGACATTTACATTTAAACGGTTTCCATCTTTGTCAGTAAGTTCATCAGGAGAAATATAGCAGATATTCTCCTCTACTCCTATATGGATGTTCTCTGTCAGTACAGTCTCTCCATTGACCACAAATTCCACCGGGATTTCTGTATCTCCGGTCTTATTATTTGCCTTTATCATAAGCTTATGTCCATCGACTGTTACTGAAACCAGATTTGTGTCCCATGCCGGAGTACCCTCTTTTTTCTCTGCAAGTTTAAGCTGATAATCTTTAATTTCTGTCTGATTCTGACCATCTTGTTCAATATCATATTGCTGATTATACAAAGATGTTGTCACTACAGTTTCCGTATTCGGCAGAATAATTCCAAAGCTTCCGCTTGTTGTACTGCTGTAATGATATTCAGAATAATATTTCTCATCCTTTACAGAAACGTGGAAAGTATAGGTTTTATCAGCCTTTTTTCCTTCTTCGCCTTCTTCACTTTTGCTTGTGTAATAACATAATGTGACTTCAAATTCTCCTGTCTTACCATTTCGGGCAGCCTGCAGATGATAACCATCCTCATCAGGAGAAACAGTCAGCACACCATCCGGTCCCTCTGCCTTTACATCTGTAACATGGGCATAGATCTCTGTTCCCCACGGATTCTTCTCATCACGTTGCCATCCATAGTATACAGGATTGATATTCATTCCCCATCCCGGAAGAAGAGTCTCAGATCCCGGAAAATTAATATCTTCCACTGCTTCATTTACCCAAAGTGCGGTTCCGGTTCTTGTTACTTCTTTTCCCTCCTTGCTTACTGTTGCAGTAATGCTCAGACGGAGATTTGTGTTTGTAAAGTCATAGCCCTTCTTTGCACTTAAAGTAATAGTGTCGTTGATGATTCCATTTCCAGATGAATCGGTTGAATAATCTACACAGTCTACCGGAATCATGTTTTCTTCATCATTGTTATCTACATACTGTTCAACTTTCCAGTCTACCGTGAATCCTTTCAGATCACTGACAGATCCTTCTGCCGGGACTACGGTGAGAGTTAATGGCTTTACATTTTCTCCATAGAGAAAAACGTCGTTCTCTCTGCTTCCATAACTGAAGTTCAGATCTGATCGGTAATCTATATCATAAATCCAGAATTGTGTTTCAGAAACTTCATACCCTTCGCCTGTTTCCTTATTCTGTTTCAATGCACGAATCTTAAACTCGGAAGAATCATTTTCTTTCCTTTTTAATACAGGAAGTCCATTATCTTTTATCTCTGTTTCTTCCCATATATTTTCATCATATTCCACTTCATAATATACGTCCGTATCTTCTGTTCCTTCTGTATTTTCAGCATTATAATATGAAGTTTTTATGCCATACGAAGATAAATCCAGTTCATCTCCCAGATCAACTATGACTCCTCCTGATTCCAGTTCATCATTCATTTTTATGATATGATAACTGTCTCTGACAGATATGTATACATCTTCTTCAGCAACTTCTTTGTCACCAACCAAAATACTTATCGGAATATCTCCAAAATTATCCCTATCTGGATCTAATTCCTCTTTCCCTTTGGCAGTTATAATCAGATTTCTGCCATCCTCGCTTACCTTTGCTGAGACAAAGCTATTTTCATAAAGCGTTTCCGAATCACCTTTCAGCTTTATCTGATAGCTGCCTTCATAGTTATCACGACTTTCATTTCCATCTTCATCTGTATGAATCTGGTACAAATCCACACCTACTGTTACCGTATGTCCCGGAAGTAAATCTGTAGCTCCGGTACTATAGTTCAGTCCGACTTCATATTTTAATTCCCCTGTCTCAACATTCTCGTCTGAAAATGCAGCCGCTTCCATATTCTGCTCTTCACCTGCAGAAAATACCGTTTCCTCAGAATCAAAGTCAGATACCTCTTCCGTTGTTTCTTCCTGCTGTGTCTGTTCAATCGCTGTACCATCTGTAAAATCAGCTCCCCAGACAACCGCACCTTCTGCCATTGGTGATACACTAAGTACCAGTGATAACAGCAACGCAATCTGTTTTCTCTTCATACGTAAAACCCTCCTTTTTCTGGATTAGAATTTTTATACACTGCCAGCTTCATTTTTAGCAGCGTTCAGAATCCCTTCAGGGATATCTTTCTTCTTATATTTTACAGTAAAACCTCTTCCTCAATTTCATCCAAAAAACTATTCATCTGTTCAAGCGTCATTTTTTCTTCCAGTCCGTAAATAATCGCTGCGTCATAGCGCACACGCGGATAAAGCCTGGGCTTCTGACCGATATCCAGAAGCCTTTGTGTATCCGCCAGATTAAGAGAAAGGAGAAACGCACACTGCAGCAGTATTTTCCTTGTAGGGATCCGCTGACCGCCAAACAGCTTTCGTGCATAGGATTCTTCCAGATTCAGTTTTCGCACAATGTCTTTCTTTTTCATTCCACGCTCTTCGATCAGATGCTCAAGATAAAGACCCACCTCTACCTTGTTTCCACGTTCTCTTGCAAAATATGCGGCACCCTCCTCTTTTATCATCCCCATGATTTCATCTGTTTCTTTCATTTCTTCTCACACCTCTTTCCTGTTCATATCTCCTTCCTGCAAAAGCATACCTGGTGCGACATTTATTTCTTTGTCACTGTCTGCTGTCCGATAACTGCCGCGAATGTCAAACGCATCAAACGGATAAAATATTTAAAAAGCAGATATGATACTAGTAAGTGTACCATATCTGCCCATTTTAAGTCGGGACAAATTTGTCCCTTTTTATGTATAAATTTCAAAATCCGGGGAAGAATTCAGTTTCAGAATTTCCTGTTTCTGTTCTTCTGAACAACGTACCTCTTTCAGTCCTGTGCATTCAAGCAAAGGCTCATAGTTTTCAATTTCTGCATTGGAAATATCTATTGTCTGCAAACTCTCTGCTCCTGTGATGGGGCTCAGATCTGTCACCAGACTGAAGCTCACTGACAAGAAGTTCAGGGAAGGAAACTGCTCAATTCCCTCCAGCGAAGAGATCTGTGTTGTAAATGCAAGGGTATCCAGCTCCTCCATTCCTTTCAACGGCTTCAGGTTCTCCAGTTCCGTACTGTCTCCCCACATGAATAATGCCTTTAAGGTACTCAACTTTGAAAGAGTTTCTGCTGCTGCCTCATTGATATCACACATACACAGCGTATCCAGTTTTTCCATCTCTGCCAATGGTTCAAATATATTGTTTTTTATTTCTGCATTACTCATATCCAGGTAATCCAGCTTCAGATTTTTCAAAAAATTTATATCATTCAGATTCATCCCCTGTATATTTAACCGGGAAATACTGATGCATTCTCCAACCGGTGACAGGTCCTCTGCCGGATTCTCCATAATACAGAGAATATCCAGATCTATCAGGTTTGGAAGTACAGAGAAATCTGTGATCATATTTTTGCTCAGATAGAGCTTTTTCAGTGGAAGCTCCTTTAACCCGGAGATATCTTCAATCTCCTGATTGCACAGCGCAAGCTCCTCCAGATTTGTCATCTGTGCCAGATCCGAAAGATTCTTAATATCTCCCCGCACAGAACCAAAGCTGCTGTCCTTTCCATTCACATGATGCCCTTCACCCCAGAAAGTATCTTCGTCCTCAAGAATTTCCTTTCCTACAATGCGCAGCTTCCTCACATCCTCCAGCATGGAAGCAGTTATGGTATCTGTCTCAGAAAGGTTCAATTCCTTACGGACTGCTTTTTCTATTAACGCTTCTTTAAATACTACAGGGTTGTTTTGAGATTGTTCTACATTCTGAACCTGTTCCGGGTTCTGAGTCTTTTCTGCAGTCTGTTCCGTTTCCTCATCCTGAGTTTCCGCTGTTGTCTGCAATACTTCTGCTGCATTCTGATCTGTCGCAGCTATTCTTTCATTTTTGGTCGCTGTCATACCAGGAAAAAGAAACGCCAGTATATAGCCGGCTGCTATCAGTCCGACTGCTACACCAGTTTTTTTCCATAGGATTTTCCTGCTGTTTTTCTGACATTTTTCTATCGCCCTGCTCAGTTCTGATGCATCTGTATATCTTTTATCAGGCTCAAATGAACAGGCTTTTTCTATTACTTTCTTCATTTTCCTGCTGATGTTACATTCAGAAAGCTGATCCATTTCATAGCTCTCTGAAACCATATACAGCATTGTCTGTCCGATGGCATACACATCTGTGCGCTGGTCTGTCTGTGTATAACCATACTGTTCTGGTGCTGCAGTCCCTCTGGTCCCCACTACAAAGGTATCACGGGATCCATCTTTTTTGTAACTGCGCATAGTGCCGAAATCAATAAATACTGCTTCACCGCCGGGCGTGATCACAATATTCTCCGGTTTGATATCACGGTGTATCATGAGATTATCCGGATTCTGAAACTGCTCTGCTGTTCTGCATATCTTCCTGCTGATCCTGCAGATTTCCGTTTCCGGTATTTCGCCTTTCTGCAGAACCATCTGAGCCAGAGGTGTTCCCTCTATATATTCTCTTACCAGATATACTTCTCTGTTTTCTTCAAATATCCTGTACGCCTTTGGAATCCCGGACAACTTCCTGTCTGCCAGTTTTTCCAGAATTTCCATCTCATTGCGTAGCAATTCTGCCTGCATGTTCCGTCCCCATTTCAGCACACACAGGATTCCGGCAACTGTCTCTTTCACCAAAAATGTTGCGGAATCTTCATTTTCCTTCAGACATTCATATACTGTCCAGTGCTCTTTCATTTCTATCGGAAGATAATCCTTCCATATCTGTTTTTTTTCATACGCTCCTCCCGCTTTATAGCAATCCTCGTAAATAATGCATTTAAGACAGTTCAGCAGAGTGCGAAAGACAAGGAAGATATTTGCAGGCGTGCTGACGCACGGCAAAGATATCTGACGCCGGATTTCACACTCTGATGAGCTGGATTAAGATGCATTATTTTAGAGGATTGCTATAGTATAGGCCGATAAAATTTTCCCGGAGTTGTTATCATTGTATCAATTCCATAATGATCCAGATAGCCTGCAGTATTTTGTAGAGTTACTATAGATTGTAACAGAAACTACAGGAAAAAACTACAAAAGATTCCCTCTTCAGTTTTACCTGAAAAAGGAATCTCTTGTTATCTGTCATTATTATCTGTTATTATTCAGCATCTTCTGCTGCTTCCGTTGTTTCTGCATTTTCTTCTGCGGCATCATCTTTTGTTTCGTCTTTGCTGTCTGCTTCTTCTGCATCAGCTTCTTCAGTGTCTGCGCTGTCATCAAAAGGAATTACAGCACCGTCATATTTTTCATTGATGAAGTCTTTGATCTCATCAGATTTCAGTACATCAACCAGAGCTTTGATCTTGTCGCTGTTTTCGTTGCCTTCTTTGACTGCGATCACGTTTACATAGGTTTTCGCTGCTTCAGAATCAGATTTCTCATATGCAAGTGCATCTTTCCCTACTGAGAATCCTGCTTCCAGAGCATAGTTTCCGTTTAATACCACATAAGCAGTCTCGCCTGTAACACGTGCTACCTGTGCTGCTTCCAGTTCTACGATTTCTACATTGTGAGGATTCTCTGCAATATCCTTAACAGTTGCATTTAATCCTGCACCATCTTTCAGTGTGATGATTCCGTTATCCTGGAGAAGAAGAAGTGCTCTTGCTTCGTTTGTGGTATCATTTGGTACTGCGATGGAATCTCCGTCTTCCAGATCATCCAGGCTGTCTTTTGTTCCGGGATAGATTCCGAATGGCTCATAGTGAATACCACCTGCATTTACAAGGTGTGTACCCTTCTCTTCATTAAACTGATCCAGATATGGGATATGCTGGAAGTAGTTTGCATCGAACTCACCGCTCTCTACAACCTCGTTTGGTCTTACATAATCATCAAATACAGTAACTTCAAGGTCATATCCTTCTTTCTCAAGAAGCGGTTTTGCCTCCTCAAGGATCTCTGCGTGAGGTGTTGCAGATGCTGCAACTGTGATGGTCTTGTCATCATCCTTTGCATAAACACCTGTGCTTAATGTTCCTGCTACCAGTACTCCTGTTAAAACTGCTGCCACTAATTTTTTCATAATAACTGTCCTCCTGAATTTTATATTTTAACTTTTTTCATAACCATTTTATAAGCAATGATTTCTTATAACTACTTTCTTCTGTCAATCTTATTTGCGATCAGCATTCCCACTGACTGAAAAATCTGTACCAGTACCACCAGTAGGATAACTGTAATGATCATAATATCTGACTGATATCTGTAATATCCATAGCGGATGGCGATATCTCCAAGTCCGCCTCCTCCTACTGCGCCGGACATGGCTGAATAACCAAGGATCGTTCCGATCGCAATCGTCGCTCCTGTGATCAGTGAAGTTCTGGCTTCTACCAGAAGAACCTTCACGATGATTCTCATATTACTTGCACCCATAGCTCTGGCTGCCTCGATCACACCTGCATCTACCTCTTTAATAGAAGATTCCACCATTCGTGCGATAAAAGGAATGGCAGCCACTACCAGAGGAACTACTGTTGCTGTTGATCCATAGCTCTTTCCCACCACTGCTCTGGTAAAAGGAATCAGCAGAATCAGTAAGATCAAAAATGGAATACTTCTCACAATATTTGCAATTGCATCCAGTATCTTATACAACACTGCATTTGGCTTCAGTCCCTCTTTATCAGACACTGCCAGCAGCACTCCCATCGGGAGTCCGAACAGGTATCCCAGAACTGTGGAAAGAACTGTCATGTAAAGTGTTTCTCCCACACCCTGGACAATCATCATTATTGTCTCATGATCCCACATATCCTGTCACCTCCCCGATTGCTAACCCTTTTTCTTTCAGATACTGTTTCATCATTTCTGTTCTGGTACTGCCCTCCATAAACTCCAGTATCATCTCTCCCTTGGCTACACCACCTACATTCTTGGTATCTGCCTTCAGGATATTTACCGGTTCTCCGAATGTAAGGATCAGATTTGCGATCACAGGCTCAAAAGCTGAGTTCTCGGAGAATACGATTCGTATCTTCTCACCGCTTTTAATCTCTGCCTGTCCTTTTTCCCTGCCGGCATCCAGTCTGCTGTCTGCGTCGATATCGGAGCCTGTATCCTTTCGGATCAGTTCTTTGGCAACCTCTGACTGAGGATTTGCAAAAATATCTGCTACAAGTCCTTTCTCAACCACTTCGCCCTCATACATGATCGCCACATGTGTACAGATTTCACGCACAACCGACATCTGATGAGTAATGATCACTATAGTAATTCCAAACTGCTTATTAATCTTTTTCAGCAATTCCAGAATAGAAGAAGTAGTCTGCGGGTCCAGTGCACTGGTAGCCTCATCACAAAGTAAGATCTTCGGATCCGATGCAAGTGCTCTTGCAATGGCAACCCTCTGCTTCTGACCACCGGAAAGCTGTGCCGGATAAGCATTCTGTCTGTCTCCCAGACCAACGATTTCCAAAAGCTCTGCCGCTCTCTTTCTGGCTTCCGCTTTCTTCTTTCCTTTAATATAAAGTGGAAAACAGACATTATCGATCACTGACTTCTGCATCAGCAGATTGAAATGCTGGAAGATCATACCGATTTCTTCCCTCTGCTTCCTCAATTCCTTCTCTGTCAAATCTCCAAGAGCCTTCCCATCTATCAGAACCCGGCCCTCTGTGGGAACCTCCAGAAAATTCATACATCGTACCAATGTACTCTTACCTGCCCCTGACATACCGATAATCCCATATATATCACCGGAATCGATATTCAGGTTCACATCCTTCAAAGCCTCGACCACGCCATCTTTCGTGTCAAAAGACTTCCGGACCTTCTCAATCACAATCCCAGACATCTCATTCTCCCTCTCTCTTATTCCCCGCTCCGTTGAGCATGAACATACTATACCACTACACTTCCAAATATGCCAATTCATAATATCTAGCACCAGCTATAGTTTAAAACTATATTTTTATCGCTTTACCACATTAAATTCTATATCTCCTGGATTTATTCAATTATCTTTGTGAGAATAACCTGCTGAACTACGAAGATTTTCAGAAGCATATCGCAGATATGGACGGTTCCGTTGCCTCCGCCCGGGACAAGATTGATGAAATCGGCCAGCAGATACAAACGAAACAACTGATCAAAAAACAATGCTCCGCTTACCGCGCTTCCAGGGAAATCGTAGAAAATGAAAAAAATACCCAAAACCCTGCCCTCTATCGCGGACAACATCAGAAAGAGTATGAGCTTCACACTACCAGCAAAGAGACCCTGAAGGAGCTCGGCGTAAAGGCTCTGCCAAAGCCGGAAAAACTGGACGCACAGATTGAAAAATTAGAAGCTGAACAGGCCACCGCCCAAGACGAATGGAAAAACTCCGGAAACAGCAGGATATCCTGAACATCGTTATCAAGAATTTTGATCAGCTGCTGAATAATGATAATATCCATCTTCACTCTGAAAATGTTGAGGAGCAGATACTGTCTGCGCCTGATATTTCCCAGAACCAGGAGACGCTTCATCCAGCATTTGCTTCAAGAAGCAACGCTGTTGTTAAAAATAATAATCACGAAAAATCATAACGTATTTGTATCAAAAGAAGGAGAAAATTTCAACATAACTATTGGAAAAAGGATTAAGATATGCAGAAAATTCAGAGCTATGACCGGTAATCAACTTGGCCGCGCCATCGGTCTGAACAAAGCCTTCGGCACAAGAATTACTCAATACGAAACGAATGCCCGGATTCCCAGACCGGAAATTTTAAAAAAATTGCAGATGTTCTTAACATTAGTCTGCTTTCAATCTCACCGCTCTTCGGAGACATGCCGGAGGAATTTATGGAAATCCTGTTCTGGCTGGATGAAGAATTCTAGATTGCCTTTTCCCACCGCCATACACTTCCATCACGCATATTAATCGGAATCAGGACTTTCTCACCGGCATGAGCAGCAATCGTACTTTTCCTTAAGATCATCTCATCCGTATCAATGTAATTGTGGATAGTATGAAATACCTTCTGGCACTTCATTCTTATCTTTTCCAAAACACTCTCCACCATTTCTTCACGGTTCTAGCAGGCAAAGCTCTGGCATATCTCTACATCATGCAGATAATCATCCGGATAGTTTCCATACTGACCGATCCCCGCTACATAAACCGCTGCCCATATATAGTCTTTCTTTAGTATTTCCCGTTTTTTTTAAAACACCATTTACCATACATTTATCAAATAAACAAATGCAGGAAGTAGATTCTAAAAACTCTACTTCCTGCATCTGTCATTTTTATCTTATATCCATTTTACAATTTTGCATATAAAGCATTAATTTTCGCCCGAGTAGCAGGTCCAATAATTCCGTCAACGGATAAACCATTTGCTTTCTGAAATTTGCAAACAGCGTTATATGTTCCCTGTCCAAAAATTCCATCTGCGCCAGAGGAACCACAACTGTACCCTAAAGCAATAAGTTTTTTCTGCATATTTTTCACATCAGTTCCGCTTGAGCCCATAGACAGATTTGTGCCGGAACTACTTCCTCCTAAATTTGAATATGCGGAATTTATTTTAGATCGTGTCGTAGGCCCAATAACACCATCCACCGTCAAGCCATGGTCTCTCTGAAAATTGCAAACGGCATTATATGTTCCCTGTCCGAAAGACCCATCTGCACCTGAGGAACCACAACTATAGCCTAATGCAATAAGCTTTTTCTGCATATCCTTCACATCAGTTCCACTTGAGCCCATAGAGAGGTTTGTGCTGGAACCAGATCCACTTCCATATGCCGGTCTGCAAAACGAAGCCTTGGGAGAACCAACAGTACGATTAGTTGTTCTTACCTGATCTTTAGAATTTCCATCAATTGTTACATACGTATTTCCGCTGACTGACTTAACAATACCAACATGACCATAAGTTCCCCCCGCAGACGTAGTAATAATTGCGAGGTCTCCGACCTTCGGGCTTGAATAAACACGTCCTAATGAATTATAATATCTCCAAATTTCATAGACAGATGCTGTTTTTCCGCCTCCATAAAAAATGCTAGATGCGCCGGAATGTTTAAACACCCACCATACGAACACTGCACACCACGGATAAGCATCACCATTTACCGCCTTTCCATAATACTCCGTATTGTACTTTACGTTGTTATTGCCGGTTTCTTTTACTCCAATCTCATTGCTCGCTGTTTTGATAATTGTACTCGCTGTTGCCATATTATATTACCTCCGTTTTTTATTTGTGATAACCGGTTATCTGTCTTATATAAAGTAACTTACAGGCGAAATGTAAACCATTATTTTCATTAAAAACAAATATTCAAAAATAACCGAAATTCTACTCATTTCTAAAACATATTTCGATAAGTCAAAATTACAATTTTCACACTTTAATTGATATAATATTCAACAACTAAACAAGGAGGCCATTTAACCATGAATAATGTAAAAATTCTATGTATCGCAGGCAGTATCGTACTCGGTAGTATATTGCTATCCGGACAAGCTTTTGGCAAAGCCCCCTCAGATCTAATCACCCTTTCCGCCCCTAAGGAGCCTGAGGGGCAACATGTATCTTATGATATAGATGGTTCCGGCTCTTATTATGACAGTGAGTCAGATACAACTTACTATTTTGTCAAGGGGATTGTCACTTCTTATTCTAATCATACCAAAACCTTTTCACTGACTTCCGACGTCGGTGAAACTTATGAGTTACCGGCAGATACGGATATTAATATAACCGACTATCTCAACACAGAAGCACATATATGGTACTCAGAAGACTCTCAAAAAAACTTAAAATTACTTGTGTTCTCTCCTCAAATTTTTTGGGAACATATTAATGAGCTGGAATCAGATGAACAAATTCCGGATGGTGCCACAGAAATTGATGGGACTCTTTCAAAATATATCTCTTTCTGGTTAACAGAAGATAAAATAGATGTTACTCTCTTATTTGTTGAGGACAACGATGGAAACACTCATATATATGCAGAGGATAACACATGCAATAATTGTAATAGTTCTGTTTTTGTCAAAACAATCGGCGACTATATCAAGTTATATGAAGATATGCATTTAAATTCTCAAGTATATGATGATTTTAATGTTGCATATCTTATATCAGAAGCATCATCTTGACTTACCCAAATGTCTGGTTGAGAACCTGATGTTTTTTACATCAAACATATCATATATTTTAAATGCCGCAGCCAATATTTTCAAAGGCTGCGGCATTTTTGACTTAATTTTTCTTTCAAACATGTTGCTTCTTCTTTTGACTGCTGCAAATATGTTTATGTCACAAATTCAAGCAATATTCAGCACTTACTATTTATGTAAAAAATCATTTCAGAAATTGATATATTTTTTTCTTTTCTCTGTTTACATATTGACGGCTAAAGTGTAAGAAAGATGCGATTTCACTATCTGACCACCCTAAAATCAAGTATTTTAAAATATCCCTTTGGTTTGAAGTCATTTTTAAGGTTATATTTTTCAGATCAAATGCTAATTCCACAGATGAATAATCCGCTCTATAGCTTTCTTGTAAATCACCTTCATTATCCATATATGCACATTCGTATTTTTCTTTTTTTAAGTTTCTCTTGCAAAGATGAGCAAATTTATATTTCACTGAATTGGTAATGAATTTCAAGCACTGATAATCGTCTTCACAAGTGGCGATTGTTTTTACTGCTTCTATAATTGCCAAATTCAATTCTTGAGTTGCGTCATCCCAATCTAGAAAGAATATTTTTTTTGCATATGATTTTACTAAAGGTTCCATTATGCAAAGTAAGCTTTGCATGTATTTTGAATCATTTTTTGCCTGTATAACCAAATCTTTATATCCCTGCATCATATACCCTTTTATTTTTTAAAGAGTATCTGGGCATAAAAATGTAAACTTATTTTTTATTTTTTTGTTCAGAATCAAAGGTTTCTTATATCTATAAAAAAAGGAATATTGTATTTAAACAATATTCCCAATTTCCATCCTGCATATAATCCTCACTACAGAAGCTATATATTTTACAGCTGCTTCCCGCCATCATTACCAAAAATACTTTCAAAATCTATTTTTACAATCTTTTTTGGGTTATTCTTATTATTTTTACTCATCAAAATATTCCTGATACCAGAACAAAAACGCCAGCACCGTCCAGATTTTCCGGCTGTTGTCCTTCTTTCCCGCGTGATGCTCCTCCAGAAGCGCCGTCAGCTTTTCCGTGTGGAAATACTGACGGGATATGGGGCTTTGAAACATTTTTTTAACTCTCCCGTACCAGTCGTCGTCCCGCAGCCAGACACGGACAGGCACCGGAAATCCCAGCTTTTTCCGCGCGGCCGTGTCTTCCGGGATGTATTTCCGGGCCACCTTCCTAAACAGATACTTCGTCTTTCCGTGGGCAAATTTTGCCTCCGGCGGAAGTGTCCGGACAGCCTCGAACACATCCCGGTCCAGGAAGGGCACGCGCACCTCCAGCGAATGGGCCATGCTCATGCGGTCGGTTTTCTGCAAAATATCCCCGGCCAGCCAGTATTTCAGGTCGATGTTCTGCATTTTCTCCGGGTCGGAAAGCCCGGCGGCTTCTTCATAAGTCTTTCGCAGAAACTCCTGACAGGACGGCGTGTCGGTCGGATTTTTCAAAAGCTCCCGGCGCTCCTCGTCGGTGAAAATATGGGCGTTCCCGATAAACCGTTCCTCCACCCGTTGGCCGGCCCGGATCAGAAAGCTCTTGCCGCGGCGGTCCGGCAGTTTTTTCGCCTGCCGGGAAACCGCACGCCGGATCTTTTCAGGAATCCAGGCCACTTTCTGAAGAGCCAGAGGCTCCCGGTAGATATTATAACCGCCAAATAGTTCGTCCGCACCCTCCCCGGAGAGCACCACCTTCACATAACGAGACGCCTTGGCAGCCAAAAAATACATGGCGACGGCAGAAGCATCACCGCTGGGCTCGTCGAGGGCGTACATTACCTTTGGAAGCACATCCCAGAACTCCTTTTTCCCGATAGTATGCATGTGATAAGAAAGATGCGCATACCGGGCCACCTCCCTGGCCCTGTTTTCCTCGTTGTAGCCGCTGTTCCCATCCAGAAATCCCACCGTAAACGCCATTTTTGCCCCGGACAACACGGCAATAAAACCCGAATCCACACCGCCGGACAAGAAAGTTCCCACTTCCACATCACTGACCATATGGCGGCGGACGGATTTTTTAAGCACGCTCTCCAGTTTTTTCTCCATATCCGCCAGCGAACACCCCGCCTCGGGCTGTAGCTTCGGCTGAAAATATCTGCAGATTTCATACTTTCCCTGGCGGTAAAACAGCATACAGCCCGGCGGAAGGCGGTAGATTCCCTCAAAAAAAGTTTCCTCCAGCACGGAATACTGAAAAGAAAGATACTGCTCCAGCGCCCGTTCATTCAACTTTTTCGGGACGCCCGGGAACTGCAGGATGCTCTTAATCTCCGACGCAAACACGAAATTTCCATCCACCACTGTGTAAAACAACGGCTTGATTCCGAAAAAATCCCTCGCCAGCATCAGTTCTTCTTTTTTCTCATTCCAGACGGCGAAGGCAAACATTCCACGAAGCTGCTCCACAAACGCCGGACCATAAGCCTCAAGACCATTCACCAGCGTCTCCGTGTCCGAGCGGGTGACAAAAAGAATCTTCTTTTCCCGTTCCATCTGCTCCCGCAGTTCCTGGTAATTATAGATTTCTCCGTTAAACACCACTGTCAGGTTCTGACTGCTGCTTTTCATAGGCTGCAGGCCGCCTTCCAGGTCGATGATACTCAGGCGGCGAAATCCAAGGGCCACGCTGTCATTTACAAAACTGCCCTGCGCATCTGGACCTCGATGTACCAGCTTTTCCTTCATTTTTTCCACAATCTCTCTTTTGTTCTTTTTCTTTCCGAAAAATCCACAAATTCCGCACATGCTTTTCTCCATCTCGTATAATAAGTTTGTAAGCAAGAGAAATCTCTTACAGACTTATTTCTTTTTATGGTATAGAGGTAAGGACATCTAAGAGGTATTCCCCTCATCCCATTCCCATCTATACAGTCAATAGTTACATTGACATATCGTTTATCCTTGTTGTCAACCTTTACTTCTTTATTTTACCTCATATAACACCCCATAATATATTTCTGGCACTAACAACACCTAAAAGTCTTCCAACAGTAACAACTGTCTCATTTTCATTCTCAAAAGTCATTGCGCAGTAGCATACGGTACAGCCCAAGGGCTTTTTTCGTTTTCAGCCATCAAATTTGCTCTTCATCACTTGCCGAACATGAATCCTGCTTTTGCACTTCTGCTCATTGGATTTCACGGCACTTTTTTGTCAAAAATCTTGATTAGCGGTTTACATTTTGAGACTATTTTTCTCCTTATAAAATGAATTTGCAAATTCCAAAATTTCAAAAGGAGAAAAAACACAATGACAGATCATGAAAAACTTGTAATGCGAAATATTATTTATGCAGTGGAAACTGGCGGACAAGTATATGGACAAAAGGACTATGCTGATTTTACGGAAGCATATACCAACAGTTCTGCGGAACATGCGATCACAATCGGTGCCGGACAGTGGTATGGCAATGAGGCTCGTACACTTCTTCTTAAGATTAAAACTACTGATGCCGCAACTTTCAGCAAGTATGATACGGCCGGTGTCGCGGCGGATCTTAATAAAACAGACTGGTCAAACTATCAGCTCTCAAAAACCTCGGCAAAAGCGAAGGCAATTGTACATATTATCAATTCAACAGTTGGTCATCGCTGCCAGGATCAGCTTATGGATGGACAGATGGAAACTTATGTGAAGGAAGCAGCTTCTCTGGGCGTTACAGCAATGGATGCCAAAATGATGTGTGCAAATTTTCGCCATCAGGGTGGACTTTCTGCGGTGAAAAGGATTCTTGCCAAGACTACAAAGCCTTACACACTGGATCATCTTTATACTGCCTGCCAGACAGATACCGGAAATCAGGTCGGAGCATATAAGAGCCGACAGAAAATGGTATATAATGCATTAAAGACCTATATCACTAATTATAAGGTGACAGCATCCGATGCAATTCAGGCAGCGATAAATATTGCAAAAGCAGAAATCGGTTATCGTGAGAAAGCATCGAATGCAAATCTTGACAGCAAGACCGCAAATGCAGGAACCGCTAATTATACAAAGTATTGGCGGGATGTTGCACCAGAATACCAGGGTCAGGCATGGTGTGCCTGCTTTATAAGCTGGGTATTTATGAAAGCCTTTAACAAGTCGAAGGCTTCGGAATTATTAAAGCATTGGCCGTATATAAGTGTTCCAAACATTTCAACCAAATTTACCAATTATTCTACGCCGAAAGCTGGAGACATCGTAATGTATCATAATGGGTCGGTATTTAATCATACTGGACTTGTTATTGCTGTTAGTGGTAATTCTTATACTACCATTGAAGGCAATACAAATGACGGTTCCGGTGTGGTAGCTGAAGGGATCGGCGTATATCAGAGAAACCGTACATTGAGTGCGTCCTCCGGTACAAGATTCGCCAGGCCGGATTATAGTATTATTAATTCCATTAATAACTCTGGCGAAACAACAACTCCTTCTACCTGGACAACGAAAAGCACTGGGGTATGTACTGGAGATGGCGTTTATGTACGTCAGACGCCAGGCGGAGCCATCATGGGTACGGTATCAAAGGGAACCAGCCTTGAGCTAGATGGAACCAACTCTGGTGTATGGGTTCATGTGAAAGTGTCTGGAATCGGAATCGGTTATATGCATCAGGATTATGTAGGCAAAGGAACTGCTTCCACAGGTTCCTCCGCAGTTAAAACAGCTCAGACTGCATTGAACTCAAAGTTCAAAGCCGGATTGACTGTAGACGGTATCTGGGGATCTGCGAGTCAGAAAGCATATATTAAAGCAATCCAGACTGCACTTAATTCCGTATACGGCACTGGCCTTACAACCGATGGCATCTGGGGAACAAACACATCCAATGCCTGTGCTGCTCATGTGCTTTCAGAAGGGGCCAATAACCTTTATGTCGGAGTTCTGCAGATTGGTCTTTATGCTCATGGTATTACCCTGAATAACGGGATTGATAATGCCTTTGGAGCCGCCACAAAGCAAGGTGTGAAAAAATTCCAGACTTCTAAGAGATTAACTGCGGATGGAATTGCGGGAAGAGATACTTTTGCAAAGCTTGCAGGTGTTTAACGATTTTTGAACATGCGCCTGACGAGCGCACCTGAGAAAAAGGCGCTGCATATGCAGTGCCTTTTCCGAGAAAATGCGAGAAAATCTAATATTCACTGGGAGAGGTATCTTCAAAATCTTCGTTTTCCGATTCACTCACATCAGGTACATATTCGTCGGTCATTTTCTGCGCTTCCTCTAATGTACTGGAAGGTAAATATTCCTCCCCATCACTCGTAAGCATGATTACTATATTAACGTTATTCTGACTATAATACTCCAGGTCAACATTCAGTCCGGATCGTACAGCACTCCCATTAGCTATATTCAGGACGGCGTTTTCTATATTAAAAACCATATTATAATAATTTCCTGATTCGCCCACTTCTACTGTTATCGTATTTTCATCGGAATACAGAATATTACCAGTGATATATTGGATATCATAAGTTTCTTCCTGTGCAGATTCCTGATCTGCGGGATCTTCCTGGCTTTGGTAAATTTCCGCTTCTGCGTTATTTCCAGACTGTTGATTCTGCACACTGTCTCCTGGATTTGCTGCCACAGCTGTGGGCGTTGGCTTCCTGGTAACAGCCGTAGTAAGATTTGGAATAAACTTTACAGCATCCTTACCACTTTCGCTTTCCGTTTGCGCGGATTCGTTGCTTCCTGACAATTCACATCCTGTCAGGGTCACCGTGATACCTGTCAATATCACAAAAAACACTTTCAGAATCTTTTTTCTCATTTTTTATCCTTTCTTTTTTACTTTTTACAATTTTTATTTTACTCTAAATAACTTCCCATTACCTATTTCTGGCACTAATAACACCTAAAAGTCTTCCAACAGAAATAATAGCTGTTTTATCATTCCAAAAAGTCCGTGGCCTATCATACAAGGATACAGGCCACGGACTTTTTTCGTCATTTAAGGACATCAATTCTTTTTTTCATCTCATTCCGAACGTGAATCCTGCTTCGCCAGAAGATGGTTCTTTATTTCATTCAGGTCATTCTGAACGGTATAAAGAATCTGATATTTTTCTGTAAGCTTTTCTATTACAGACTGATAATTATTTTCACGTTCTTCCTGTTTCTTGTCCCTCTGCTCATTCGATTTCACTACGTAGATGAGCAGAAATACCGCCACCACTGCCCATATCCCCTGCGACAGAGCGGCATCGAGCATAGTTGTCTCCATGTCCTGTTTCCTCCTTCCCGCTATATTAAACGTCCTCTTATCTTTTCCCCAGCCGCCGGGTTCCAAATAGATACGTTCAACCTTTAAAGAGTCGCTACAATACCGATTTGTCAACTAACAGCCTTTTTTCTGCCGATGTTTCCATTTTTCCTTCATGCACGCCGGATTCTTTTAAAATTAGGTATCACTTAAATTTTTTCTGATTTTAAATTCTTCATCAAACACAAAATGTCCTTTAACAGAACGTCAATGTCCCTCAATTTATTCTGGAACCTGTTTTCAAGCTGTGCTTAGGAAATCTCATGCATCATATAAAAGTTTACCGTTCAACGTAAAAATAGCATTGATTCCGCCTGTCCGATACTGCCGAGGATAAAGCCTACATTTTCCGTCTCCCAGTCCTTTTCCGGAAGCACATAATAACGGAACTCCGCCCGAAGCTTTTCGCTGTTTTTTCTTTTTGGACCCCTGCCCGTCGAACCGCCTTCGTGGTTGCTGCTATAAGAAGCGTCTCCCACTCCCCGCAGAAACAACCCTGGCAGACCATCTAATATTTCAAAAATCTGTTGCCACTGCCTAATCCGTCTATTAAGATAAGAATATAAAAACGGAACCTTAATCTGTCTCAGAAAGATGGGATTTGATTGAAAACAACTGCAATTGGCATAATTCTTCTCTGTTCAATACGCCAGCCGCAAGGATTTGTTCGAAAAAACGGATATCTGGAAAAATAAAGAATACCGATCCATACAGGGAACTTATCTCGTCATTTTCCTTTCCTTCGCAAATGTAAAGGAAACTACGTTCGAGAGCGCCAGAAAAAAGATCAACCAGATTCTGCGGGATTGCTACCGAAATTTTGATTTTCTGCTGAATTCAAGCGCTTTGAATGAGGATAATACTTCTTATTTTATAAAGGCATCAGTACTCAACCCGCCATACGCCTCATTGCTACACCTACCGGGATCAGGATAATCGTACAACATAACACCAGGCCAAAAATCACGGGCATCGCCGCTATCGGCAGACCGATGCGGGCCACATAAGCCACTTTTAAGAATTAAAGGCGTTACACGGCTGTACTTTTATGAATCCTATTACGAAAATGGAAAAACCAGGCAAAAATGTGTGGAAAATCTCAGCCGTCTCGATGAGCTGCAAATAAAGTACGATGATCCTGTTTCACATTTTAAAAAGATTGCTGAAGAACGCACTTTTGAGAAAAAAGCTGCTCAGAAAATTTCTGTTCCCATTGATATGGAAGCTGAAATGGATATCAACGAGGACAATCTTAAAAACGCAGGTTATTCTGTTTTAAAAGAACTTTACAAACAGCTGGAACTGGATAAATTCTGGAAGCGGAAACTCCGAAACACTTCTATTAAGTATGATCTGGAAGCTGTTTTTCGGCTTCTGCTATTTTCACGTATCCTATTTTGATTGTACGAACTTCTATTTCGATATCGGAAGATCTGATATGGACACCTTTGACGACAACGGTAATCCGATAGACAAAAAAGGAAATCCTACTGAATTAAAATACAGAAAACAGGAACCTGAGAAAAACCACAGGCCAGACCCCATCGTCAAAATGGGTTTACTCATGGGCAAAAACGGTATTCCCCTCGCCTTTGACCTGTTTCCGGGCAACGAATCCGAAAAAGTTCATATGCGTCCCATTATTAACCGCGTGAAAAATGAATTCAACAGCGGACGTATTATTTTTGTTGCCGACCGGGGACTTAACACATCAGATAACATATATTTCCTGAATGGTGATAATAAAGGTGATTATAATCCACGAGACGGATATGTGTATGGACAGTTGGTTCGCGGTGCAGATGCCGGTTCCGGAGCATATGTGCGGAATATTGCTTTTGACAAGGCAACAGGTGAGATTGTAGAAGGAAGAGAATTAACTCTCGATACAGAAAAGATTACAGAAGAAGAAAAATACGATGGATACTATTCAGTCGTCACCAGCGAGTTGAATATGAGCGACTATGAAATCAGGGATACTTACAGAGGACTTGCACGGATAGAAGAGACCTTCAAGATATCGAAGACAGAATTTGAATCCAGACCGGTATTTGTATGGACGAATGAACATATACCAGTTCGTTTATTATGACGAAATCCTAAGAGAATGCGGACATGTTTTCAATCTGGAATTAAACCATAAATACCGTACCCAAGAGCAGATGCGCAGATTGCTAAAATATTAAAAAAATTTTTCTCATGTCTAAATCGGACGAATATACCACATGCAGACAAAATACGGGAAGCCTTGATTTTACTGGCTTCCCGTTAGTTTTGGTGTCAAACTTGAGTGGCGACCTTCACACTCAAAAAAGGGCGCTACCCAACCAGGCGAATACGCAAAGTTAATACACTCCTCCACACCACAATCCCGGCGCTCCTAAAAAGAAAGCGCAAGGGTGGAGTCCAGAGGAGGGACAGCGCTTTCTGTCCTTCCTCTGGGAACCTTCCGTCTGGAAAGTTTTCCCCTATTTTACTTAAAATATTCCACACCAGACTCGAATATTTTAATATCCTGCTCTCCATAGATATTAATGGCAACTCCGTCCCCGCGGCGTTCGCTATGTGCCATCTTACCAAGGATACGTCCATCCGGGCTGGTAATACCTTCAATGTTCATATAAGAACCATTGACATTCCATTCTTCATCAACGCTAAGCTGTCCGTCCGGAGTCACATACTGAGTTGCAACCTGTCCATTTGCAAACAGTTTCTCAAGCCACTCGTCATTTGCAACAAAACGACCCTCACCATGTGAAGCCGGGTTACAGTAAACACCACCAAGCTGTGCTTTCTGCAGCCATGGAGATTTATTACTTACAACTTTTGTATAAACCATCTTGGAAATATGACGTCCAATGGTATTGAATGTCAGTGTCGGAGAATCTGCCTTCTGTCCGCAGATTTCGCCATACGGTACAAGACCAAGTTTGATCAGCGCCTGGAAACCATTACAAATACCAAGTGCCAGACCGTCTCTCTCATTGATCAGCTTCATAACAGCTTCTTTGATCTTCGCATTCTGGAATGCAGTTGCAAAGAATTTCGCAGAACCATCCGGTTCGTCACCTGCGGAGAATCCGCCCGGGAACATGATGATCTGTGCCTGATCGATTGCTTTCTCAAAAAGCTCTACAGAGTCATGGATATCTTCAGCAGTCAGGTTCTTGAATACTTTTACATCCACCTCTGCACCTGCACGCTCGAATGCACGTGTGCTGTCATACTCGCAGTTTGTTCCAGGGAATACAGGAATAAATACACGAGGTTTTGCAACTTTGTTCTTGCATACATAGATGCTGTCTGCACGATAAAGCTTCTCATCTCTGTCAGCTGCCTCTTTATCATTCTCAGAAGAAACTGTCTTAAATACTTTTTCCAGAGTACCTTTCCATGCATTTTCAGCTTCGTCTACAGTGATCACTGTATTTCCATAGGAGAAGTTACCGTCAGCAGTTACTTCACCGATCACTGTATAAGTGATGGAAAGCTCACCAACCTTACCATCCGGAACTTCCAGGATAATATCGCCAAATCCAGGTGCAAAGAAATCTCTCGAATCAAGGTTATGCTCAATCTTTACGCCCATGCCATTACCAAATGCCATCTTTGCAACTGCTGCTGCAATACCATGGCGGTCAAGTGCATAAGCAGAAACAACTTTGCCGTCCTGCATATCTTTGTGAAGTTTTTCATACTGATCCATGATTCCTGCATAATCCGGCAGATCATACTGATCCTTCGGTGCACGGAGCCATACCAGTTTGTTTCCTGCTTTCTTTAATTCCGGTGTGATCACATCCTGGATCTTCGCAACGTCAACTGCGAAAGATACCAGTGTCGGAGGTACATCAATATCATTGAATGTACCAGACATACTGTCCTTACCACCAATGGATGGAAGTCCGAATCCCATCTGTGCTGCATAAGCACCGAGAAGTGCTGCAAAAGGCTGGCTCCATCTCTTAGGATCTTCTGTCATACGACGGAAGTATTCCTGGAATGTGAAACGGATTTTCTTATAGTCACCACCTGTAGCCACGATTCTTGCAACGGACTCTGTCACTGCATAAGCAGCTCCGTGATATGGGCTCCAGGAAGATAAATACGGATCAAAGCCATAGCTCATCATGGTTACAGTATCTGTTTTACCATTCTGTACCGGAACCTTTGCTACCATGGACTGAGTCTCTGTGAGCTGATATTTACCACCGTATGGCATAAATACACTGCCTGCTCCGATAGAACCATCGAACATTTCCACAAGTCCCTTCTGGGAGCATACATTTAAGTCTGCCAGAGTTTCCATCCATTTAGCTTTTACATCAGCTACATCCGGGCGCTCTTCAAAGAGGTTGCCTTCTTTGTTAGGGATTTCTACTTCTACAGTTGTCTCCTGATGTGCACCGTTAGTGTCAAGGAATGCACGGGAAATATTTACGATTTCTTTTCCTCTCCATACAAGTACCAGACGAGGATCCTCTGTTACAACTGCAACCGGAATTGCCTCCAGGTTCTCTTCATTTGCATAGCCAAGGAAAGTATCTACATCTTTCGGGTCAACTACTACAGCCATACGTTCCTGAGATTCGGAGATTGCGATCTCAGTTCCGTCAAGACCTGCATATTTCTTCGGAACCTTGTCAAGATCTACCCTCAGACCTGCTGCCAGCTCACCGATAGCAACGGAAACACCGCCTGCACCAAAGTCATTACATTTCTTAATAATATGGCTGACTTCCTCACGGCGGAACATACGCTGGATCTTACGCTCAGTAGGAGCATTACCTTTCTGCACCTCAGCGCCGCACACTTCAATAGAAGCTTCTGTATGAACCTTGGAAGAACCTGTAGCACCACCGATACCGTCACGTCCTGTACGTCCTCCAAGTAAGATAATGATATCTCCCGGATCAGAATTCTCACGGATAACCGCGCGCCTCGGAGCAGCACCCATAACAGCACCGATCTCCATACGTTTCGCTACATAGTTAGGATGGTAAACTTCTTTTACATAACCTGTTGCAAGACCAATCTGGTTTCCATAGGAGCTGTAGCCATGAGCTGCGCTTCTTACCAGTTTCTTCTGCGGAAGTTTACCCTTGAGAGTTTCTTTTACAGAAACAGTAGGATCTGCTGCACCTGTTACACGCATTGCCTGATATACATAAGTACGTCCTGAAAGCGGGTCACGGATCGCACCGCCAAGGCAGGTAGCTGCACCACCGAATGGCTCGATCTCAGTAGGATGGTTATGTGTCTCATTCTTGAAGTTGATCAGCCATTCCTCTTCTTTACCGTCTACGTCTACAGGAACTACAATACTGCAGGCATTGATCTCATCAGATTCTTCCTGATCAGCAAGCTTTCCTTCTGCTTTCAGTTTCTTCATAGCCATCAGAGCCAGATCCATCAGGCAGACAAATTTGTCCTTACGACCTTTGTAAAGTTCTTCTCTGTCAGCAAGATATTTCTTGTAAGTATCTACGATCGGTGCTTTGTAATCACCTTCGTCAAATTTTACATCTGTCAGTTCTGTGGAGAAGGTTGTGTGACGGCAATGATCAGACCAGTAGGTATCCAGTACACGGATTTCTGTCATGGACGGGTCACGTTTCTCTTCTTCTTTGAAATAATGCTGGATATGCTGGAAATCCTTGAATGTCATTGCAAGATTTAAAGAATCATAAAGTTCCTTTAATTCTGCTTCCGGCATTTCCTTAAATCCGTCAAAAATCTTAACATCTTCCGGTTCCGGGAAAACAGTTACCAGTGTTTCCGGTTTCTGCAGACCTGTCTCACGGGAATCTACAGGGTTGATGCAGTGATGCTTGATAGCATCAAATTCTTCATCTGAAATAGTTCCTTCAATTACATAAGTAGTTGCGGAACGAATGATAGGCTGTGCATTCTCATCCAGGAACTGTACACACTGAACAGCAGAATCTGCTCTCTGGTCAAACTGTCCCGGTAAAAATTCTACAGAGAAGATGCGGGAGCCTTCTGCTGCCTCAAAATTCTCTAGATATAAATCATCTACAGGTGGCTCTGCAAAAACAGTTTTGCATGCTTTATCAAAAACTTCATCAGAAATATTTTCTACATCATAGCGGATCAGCACACGTACTGCTGTTACGGATTTAATTCCCAGATAGCTGCTGACCTCATGTTTTAATTCCTTTGCCTGTACAGCGAAGGCCGGTTTCTTTTCTACATAGACACGTCTTACGTTACTCATAGAAACTCCTTTCTTATGTATGCATTGTTTTAAAAATGCTTTAAAAGCACCTTGCAGCCCGACTCCAGTGAACCTGCTGCTTGAACTATTGCTTTCTTTATAGTATCATAGGAAATATCATTAGTAAAATTAATATATCTTATATTTTTTATTAATGTAACTAATTAGTTACTGTTCACTGGTAATATCCCGCGAGGTGTTTTTTGTGAGCGAAGGTCACAGAAAACCCAAGATATACCGCGCGAATTTATGCGATTAGCATAAATTCTGTGCATCGCGAAGCGTGTTACTGAGAACGGAGTGAACAGTAACACTAATTAATCACTATCCGTGAAATGTTTTGGAATGAATATGCCAAAATCCCGAGACATACAATCTAAAGTTCCATTGCTGCCGACAATTTGTATCATCACATTATTTTATGAAAGGATTTATTTCTATGGATATTAATCTTGAACTATACAAAGTATTCTACTATGTTGCCACCACCCTCAGCTTCTCAGAGGCCTCCCGCCAGCTTTTTATCTCCCAGTCAGCAGTCAGCCAGTCCATTAAAACTCTGGAAAAGAAGCTAAATCATCCTCTTTTTATCCGCAGTACCAAGAAAGTATTGTTAACTCCTGAAGGAGAACTTCTGCTCCAGCATGTAAAACCGGCTCTCCAGCTTCTGGACGAGGGAGAATCTCTCCTGTCAGGAGACAATCTGCTGAAAGGCCAGTTGCGTATTGCTGCCAGCGATACGATCTGCCGGTATTTTCTCATTGATTATCTTCAGAAATTCCATCAAACCTACCCGGATGTCCGTATCAAAGTCACAAACAGTACCTCCATCGGCTGTGCAGAGCTTCTGGAGAAAGGTCAGGCAGATCTGATTGTATGCAACTGTCCTAATTCCAGACTTGGCAGCCATTTTCAGACACGTGTGCTAAAAGAATTCCACGATGTATTCGTTGCCAATACGGATTACTTTCCTGTACACACTGTTCAGACCGAACTGCAGGAGCTTCTGAACTATCCAATCCTGATGCTTTCCCCCAAAAGTACCACCAGTGAATATTTGCGGGAAGCATTCACAGCCCATAATCTCAAGCTTCTTCCTGAAGTAGAGTTAAACAGTAATGACCTGCTTCTGGATCTGGCACGGATCGGACTGGGAATTGCCTGCGTTCCTGATTATATGTTAAAAGAAAATGATCAGCTGACACCGCTCATGTTAAAAGAGCCTCTTCCCGGACGTCAGCTTATACTTGCCCAGCATGACAGTCTTACTGTCTCTCAGGCTGCTGAACGCTTTATTGAAATGTTTACTTCCATATAATAAAAGAAGTCCTCACTCAGTACTGAAACAACAATTTTTATAATCGCGTTTCTTACTGAATGAGAACTTCTTTTTCTTATTTCGGCATTACAGCCAGTGCATCAGTAATATACTGATTATCGATTGCTGCAAAGAATCCGCCGTCTGCCTTGGTTGCATAATCCATATCAATCGGCATTTTTCCAAGTACAGGAACCTTCAGCTCTGCTGCGATCTCATCAATATGGCTCTCACCAAAGACTTTGATCTCTTTTCCGCAGTCCGGACATTTCACATAGCTGTAGTTCTCTACGATTCCAAGTACCGGTATCTTCATCATCTCAGCCATATTAAAGGCTTTCTTAACGATCATCTTAACCAGATCCTGAGGTGATGTTACGATCACGATTCCTTCGATCGGCAGAGACTGGAATGCTGTAAGCGGAACATCACCTGTTCCAGGAGGCATATCCACAAACAGATAGTCTACGTCGCCCCAGATAACATCTGTCCAGAACTGTTTTACCATATTTGCAAGAACCGGACCTCTCCAGATTACAGGAGTATCCTCTGTAGGAAGCAGAAGGTTGATGGACATTACCTTGATCCCGTTTTTTGTGATCATCGGGTAGATACCTTCATCATTTGCCATTGCTGCACCCTTTAATCCATACATTTTCGGAATGGACGGTCCTGTGATATCCGCATCCAGGATACCGACTTTGTATCCCTGTGCTGCCATCATGTTTGCCAGAGAGCCTGTTACGAAGGATTTACCAACGCCACCCTTTCCGCTGACAACCCCGATCACATGTTTTACATTTGACTGAGCATTCATTTCTGCCTGAAAACTCTGCTGTTTCTTGCTGCTGGAACAACCTTCGCAGCTTGCTTTGTCGCATGAAGTGTTGTTACATTCTTTTGCCATAATTAATCTTCTCCTTTATATTTACGCACTGCTGTACTGACAAAATATTGTTACTGTTCACTCCGTTCACAGTAACGTAGCCAAAATTCATTCCAGATTGCCTACGGCAATGGAATTTTGGCTTGTATGTCTCGGGATTTTGGCATATTCATGCCAAAACACCTCGCGGGATAGTGGTGTGTGAACAATAACAAAATATTCTCTATTGTCAGCAAGGAGCGTGTCTGAAAAATCATTCCCACAAATTGTGACGCACATCTTGCGTAAAGCATTTTTCAAACAAGCTCCAGAGTACGCATATTACTTTACAAATCTGTCAATTGCTACCTCAAGTTCTTTAATTGCCTCTTTATCACCATGTTCCACTGCATCTACGATACAGTGTTCGATATGATCCTGCAGAATGATCTTACCTGTATTATTGATGGCAGATTTCACTGCTGAAAGCTGTATCAGAACTTCCGCACAGTCTCTTCCGTCCTCTATCATACGTTTGATAGATTCCATATGTCCGATTGCTCTGGACATACGGTTCAGCACTGCCTTTGTATGCGCATGACTGTGATGATGCCCAGGCTCCCCATGAGAATGTTCAACTACCGTCCCATCCTCCAGTACATGCGTATGTGTCTTTTGTTCCTCGGCCATAACATTCCCCTTTCTCTTTCAGAATATCCGATTCTTTACCGCTTATCTGTCTTTATATCCTCACACACTGTCTGTGGCTTTCCTGCTTACAGCACTTCCGTACAGCGTAAATGATATTATACCACATTTGTCAAATTTCTGTAAAGGAGCAACGCTGTTTTATTTGTGAAGTCGTAATATCAAAAATAATGGTTCCATCCTCCAGAACGGTTTTCTCATAGGAAACCTCTTTTCCTTTGAATTTATTTCTGATATATTCTTCCGGATCCTCAAGTTCCAGTTCTTCCACAAAAACATCTCTCATCTGATTCCGCGGACATTTATTAAAAATTTCCCATATCAGTTCATATTCTTTCATATTCCATCTCCAGTCCGTAAGACGGATATTCACAATCCGTTTCACTATTTAGCCCTCTTCGGCTGATTTACGGCAATCTGCACAGATTGTCCTGCGGTTTTTCCCAACCAGTCTGAGACTATTATAATTATTTTTAGATTTTTTGTCAAAAATAATTGCATGAAGACGAATTATAGCGTATCATAGTTTATAATTATCAAAACAGCAATGTTACTGTTCATTTTGCAGCCTGATGTTTTTTTGAATTCTGCATATTCACAGTAACTGTAACTATTCAGTACTTTCGGGAAGCAGTGTACCGGATAGTTACCGACAGCTACAAACTAATTACATATATAAAGGAGAGAAATCTATGAAGCTTTTAAAAGACCGAATTCTTAAGGATGGAGTTGTAAAACCGGGAAATATTTTAAAAGTAGACAGTTTCTTAAATCATCAGATGGATATTACCCTCATCAATGAAATCGGCAAAGAATTCAAACGCCGCTTCTCCGACTGTCCAATCACTAAAATCCTTACAATTGAAGCATCCGGTATCGGTATCGCCTGTATTGCTGCCCAGTACTTTGATGTACCTGTAGTTTTTGCCAAGAAAGCACAGAGCGTGAATCTGGATGGAGAAATGTATACAACTAAAGTAGAATCTTTCACTCATAAGAAAGTATATGATGTGATCCTTTCCAGGAAGTTTCTCGGACCTGAAGATCATGTACTTCTGATTGATGATTTCCTTGCTAACGGATGTGCACTTCTCGGCCTGATCGATATTGTTAAGAAATCAGGGGCAACTCTTGAAGGAGCCGGTATTGTTATTGAGAAAGGATTCCAGCATGGCGGTCAGGAGATCCGCGATATGGGAATACGTCTTGAATCTCTTGCTATCGTTGATTCCATGACAGACGATTCCTTAACCTTCAGAGATTAACTATAAAAGGATGGGAAAACCCATCCTTTTTTGTTCTATGAATTCTTTATTTTTTCTGATCCGATGTTTTCTCCACTTTTGAGTTATCTTCGGAATCATAGATCAGATTTTCTCTCGTTTCACCTTCTGATTTATCTTCTGTTTCGGGAGTTGGTGTCACTTCTTTTGAATCTTCCTCTGAGGCTGTCTTTAATGTCACTTTCGGCACAGGTGTTGCCTCTGGCGCAGGTGTCACCTCCGGTGTCGGTGTGGGATCAGGAGCGATCTCATCTTCCGTATAAGTTCCGTTATCCACAAGAATCTGATAATTATCCTTGTCGATCATCTGTGCTCCACATGTAAAAGTTCCCACAATCTTTACTCCGTTATCATACTGTGAATAATCTTTTACGTCAACTTTCTCTCCTGTCAGATAGTCAATGGCCATCTGTGCTCCGCCCTTAGCCAGTTCCTTACGGTCCATAAACATGGTAAATGACATTTTACCTGCTGCAATATCCTTTACTGCCTGTGCCTCACTGCCATATCCTGTGATCATCGGCCATTCATCACTTCCCGGTTCCAGACCACTGTCACTTAAAATTTCCTCTGCAGCATAAGCAAATCCGTCATATGCAGTACAGATAATATCCGGAGCCTTCTCCTCTGCATAAAACTCACTTATAATCGAATCAAGTTTTGTCTTTGCAGATGTCTCGCTCCATCTCATGATTCCTGTATCATCAAATGACGTATTTCCGGATTTACATACAAGTGTTCCATCATCCAGATATTCCTGAAGTCCCTCCTGAATTCCATTACACAGAAACAGTGCAGCATTGTCATCCGGAGATCCCATGAGAAATTCTATTGTATAAGACTTCTTATCCTCTCTGGCTTTATCCAGATCCATTTTTTTGATAATTTCTTTGGCAATATCCTTTCCTATTGCTCTAGTATCATAAGTTGCATAATAATTGATATCCGCAGTATCCCGGATCAGACTGTCATAGGAAATAACCGGTATTTCCTGCTCTTTGGCAGTTTTCAGGATATCTGTCAGACCATAGGAGTCTACCGGATCAATGATCAGGGCAGAAACCTGCTCATCAATAAATTCCTGAATCTGGGAAATCTGAAGCGCAGGATCGCCGCCGGCATTCTTCACATCTGCCTCATATCCTCCATCTTCAATTTGCGAAGTCATCTCTTCGCTGTCAATTTTTGCATCCTCATCGTCATCAGAAAGAAGCACACCTATCTTTCCGGCAGAAGCTTCCGTTACCTCAGCATCTTCCTCTGATTCATCATCTGAATCTTTTCCTGAAGAATCTCCGTCTTCTTCCTCCTTCACTGATGTCTCTTTATTGTCTTCGTCTGATTTTGCACTGTCTCCTGCCTTGCTGCTGTCATCGGCATCAGAAGCATTTTTATTTTCTGCCTCTACTTTTTCACCTTCCTCAGTTACTTCGCCTACGCCCTCTTCTTCTACCTGGGCGCTTTCATTTGCTGCTTCTTTTGCCTCATTCTTCCCGCAGGCAGACAGGAACATGGAGGATACCATTATTCCAAGCAGAATAGCTGTTGCTCTTCTTTTCATAATACGATCCTTTCTGATATCATATTTATTTATCAATTCCCTTATAATCTTTTGCAATGTTCTTCAGATAATCCCGATAGGCAACGGCTGCTTTCTTTGGTTTCAGAATATGTACATTTCTTCCCATAGAAGTCAACCATCCAAAAAATGCCTTATCAACCACAACCTCAACAGTTACAATAAAATTATCCTCCCCCTTTATTTTGCAGAAAATCTCCGAACCAAAGGTACGCTGGATTTTTTTCTTTGTAGAATTCTGACATACAAGCCTGATTTCTTTTAAATTCTCTCCTGTTTGGGAGGGTGTCGGAGCACTGATCTTTGCAGGTGCTTCAGATTCTTTTCCAATCTGTTCCTGCACATTTTCAGATTTCTCTCCTGTTTCGCCATCCGGCTGATGTATTATCGTATTATCCGCTTCTGTTTTATCTGAAGCGGATTTTTCCTCATAATATCCGCCTTCCCGTCCTCTTCTGTAATGTATATCCATTCCAAAATCACGCAGGGTTTCCATATCATCATAAATACTCTTTCGCTCAGCTCGAATCCCCTGTTCTTCCAGTTTTGCCAGAATCTCCTGCATGGTGACAGGCTTTTGGCTGGTTGTCTCAGACAGCATTTTCTGCAGATACAGTATTTTTCCTTTTTGATTACATGATTTCGCCATAATTATCCTCTTACAAATCTGTGGTATATATAGTCATTTGCTTCTTTTTCCTGACTGTCATCTAACGGTGTAAGTTCTGTTTCTTTTCCATACTTTCTTTCCAGCGCATGTTGAATGAGCCAGTCTGCAAGCTGCGGATTCTTCGGAAGTAACGGTCCATGCAGATAAGTCCCTATCACATTCTTATATACTACGCCTTCATAGCCTGACTTACCGTCATTTCCTGCACCGTAAAGTACTTTTCCCAGTGGTTTGTTATTATTAATGCAGGTTCTTCCTCCATGATTCTCAAATCCAACGATCGGCATATCAAACAGCTCACTCTGCAGAACGATATTCTGGATCAGACGGCCTTCGCCCTGCTCTGTATACAAGTCTACCAGGTCCAGTCCTTTCATGTTTCCCTGATCTGTTTTGTAATACTTCCCAAGTAACTGATAGCCACCGCAGATTGCAATGACAACGCCGTTATCTTCCACATAAGCCTTAAAATCCGGTTGGATTTTCTGTAGCTTCTCACATACGATCATCTGTTCTCTGTCCGAACCGCCACCCAGAAGTACGATATCAAGCTTCGAGAAATCTATTTTATCATCCAGCTCAAACGGTATGGTCTCAGCCTCAATCCCACGCCACTGGCATCTCTTCATCAGACACTGGATATTACCTCTGTCACCGTAAAGATTCAGAAGATCCGGATATAAATGTCCTATTGTAATTTTCATTATTTCTCGCCCTCCAGTCTCTTCAGAATATTTCTGGTACTGAATAATGCTGTATAGTTTACCAGCACATACAGATTCCCCACTCCGTCCTCTACTCTGTCGCGGATTGCTTTCTCAACATCGCCCTCGAGGACAGACGGGATATCCACATATTTCAGCCGCAGACGCATATCCTGACAGCGGATACCGCTTACAGTAATAGATTTCACTGAATCATTTCCGAGAAGATCAAAGTCAACATCCCAGAGCCAGGAAATATCTGTTCCATCCTGAGCATTATCATTGATCGCAATAATGATGTCCTTCGGTGCCTGATCCTGCATCACTGCGGAAATATTCTGATTAAATCCCGCCGGATTCTTGGCAAGATTTAAGGTTACTCCTGTTCCCTTAATGCGAAACTGCTCCATACGTCCGTTTTCCGGATTAAATCTGCGGAGCATATCCCCGAAATGCTCTCCCGCAAATCCCGCAGTCCTCACTCCCGCATAAGCTGCCAGTATATTATACACATTATAAAATCCCTTATAATTTGCTACAATGTGTTTTCCTTCTACACAAAAGCTGAGCTGGTCGCCTACCTTTACATCCTCCGCATCAAAATCCGGCTTCGGTCTTGCAAATCCGCATTTTGGACAATAATAATCTCCCAGCTGGCTGTAATGATAGAAACGATATTCCAGTTTTTCACCGCATCGCTTACAGAAACGTCCTTCCCTGATTTCATTTGCCGCAGATTTGATCACCGGTTTACTGATACCATAAGTTACATATGGATTCCCGGAATCCATGGCAAGATATGCGGATAATGCATCATCACCGTTTACAATAATCTGCATCTTCGGAACCTTGCGCATCATTTCTTCCAGAATGTTCATAGTGATATCAATCTCTCCGTATCTGTCAAGCTGGTCGCGGAAAAGATTTGTCAGAAGCATATAGTCCGGTTTGATTCTCGGAAAAATATGTCTGGTGGATGCTTCATCGGCCTCAATGCATGCATAGTCCGCATCAATTTTACCATTCCATTTCGAAGCCAGCACAAATGCGGCAACAACTCCATTGAGCATATTGGAACCTGTATGGTTACAGATTACTTTCTGTCCTTCCGCTTCCAGTGCCGCACAGAGCATATTGTTGGTAGTTGTCTTTCCATTTGTACCGCAGGTTGCAAAAATAGCCTTTCGTACCTGTGAGGAAAGCTGTTCCAGAATGTCCGGACAGATCTTAATCGCCACTTTTCCTGCCCAGGTCACACCCTGTCTTCCCATTTTCTTACATACGTATCCTACAAATTTTGCTGCACAGACAGCAATCATTACTCTTATTTTCATTGTGTATGATAATTTCCTTTATAATATAATCTTTGTTATTGCCGCTTATTTAAAATTCTTTTTGCTCCTGATATCTTTGCCCTTATTCAACCCGGAACAGCTACAGCTATAATACCTCTATGACCATTTCAT
Organism: Blautia sp. Marseille-P2398; assembly: GCF_964240315.1. Classification (NCBI taxonomy): domain Bacteria; kingdom Bacillati; phylum Bacillota; class Clostridia; order Lachnospirales; family Lachnospiraceae; genus Blautia; species Blautia sp. Marseille-P2398. The sequence goes on along the minus strand of NZ_CAXSTD010000017.1, from coordinate 47,097 downwards.
AATGCCGACAGGACAGATCAGTTAAACATAGTATCCTGCAGATAGTCTGAGCATACACCTGCCGCACCCTCTTGCATATAATATTGTGCTTCCTTCAGGTCATTCACAGTATAAATATATAACCTGATTCCTTTTTTGTCAAAAATCTTCTGCACATCCTCTGACCAGTATTTATAGTAGACTGTAGCTGCCTGAATATTCTTTTCTCTGCAAAATGCCGCAATTTCAGTCAGTTCTTTAATAGAGTATTCCTGCCATAAAGAATAAATATATCCTGGAAAATCGTACAGCAGTGCTGTTCCGGCAAACATTGCCTGGTTATAAATTTCCGGTATGACCTGCCGCATCACATCCGGGACACCGGCAGCCTCTGCCAGTTCAATATAGTCTGCATAATCTTCCACTGTTTTCTGATAATTACGGAGAGAATACTGTTTGGAATCCAGCATCACAAAAGCGTCCGGATAATCACTCAGCAGAACCAGCAGATCTTCAAATGTTATAGGCGTATATTTTCCATAAATGGGCCGGGATAAGAATTCCTCTGAGGACAGAACTTTCTTTTCATCGCCTTCCCATTGTCCAAGAGACTGATACCAGCTATGGCGGCACACCCATACATTGTCAGATGTTTTCACAAGATCAACTTCAAACAACCTGCACCCCATCTGATAGCCTGCCAGAAAACTCTCTTTTGAATTCAGATAGGTTTTATCACCAATCCCTCCCAGTGCATGTGCGATCGTTTTATAATTTTCCCACTTAAATTCAGGTGTGGTGGCAGATATGGAATAAGCATCATTTCCCCACAGAAACAGTGTAACAGCCAGTAATTCCACCAACAACAAAAACATCCTGATGAAATAACCAAATCCTGATCGTTTCTTTTTCGTATTCTGCCTCAATTTTTCAATCTCCTGCCGGTCATTTGTATTCCTCGCTTATCTTTTGCTCTCGTATTTTGTAACATTCCAATGTCTTATTTAACACTTCTTCATCAATATGGTTTTTATATACTCTACGATTTTACGCTATCTGGCTCAAATAATCAAGGGTAATAAACGGTTATGTTACAAGGAAGTGATTTCCTATAGCATAACAAAAAAACTGCATATATACGGCATGAACACCATACATATGCAGTCTTATCATCGTCTGGACAAATATAAAATCGAAAATCTGGCTGGATTATACTAATTCGATCAGTACTTCCATTGCAGCATCGCCTTTACGCGGTCCGATCTTAACGATTCTTGTGTAACCACCGTTACGGTCAGCGTATTTTGGAGCGATCTCATCGAACATCTTAGCAACCATATCTACGTCTTTAGTGTTTTTCTTTCTTCCGGCACCCTTTGCAGGTACTTCTTTAACCGGGTAGAAAACTTTCATCATCTGACGACGAGCGTGAAGTCTGGAAGGAGCATCTTTCTTGATCTCTTTCTGTACTTCATCGTATACAGTTTTCTTCTTTCCGTCAACAACTTCTTTTACTCTCTTGCCTTCAGCATCTTTACGAGCAACTTTAGCAGTTACAGTAACAGTTTCGAAGTTATCTTTTTCACGAACAGCCATAGCTACAAGGCCTTCTGCGATTTTACGGATTTCTTTTGCTTTAGCTTCTGTAGTAACAATTTTTCCATGATATAAAAGGCTTGTTACCTGGCTTCTCAGTAATGCTTTTCTCTGGTCAGAAGTTCTGCTTAATTTTCTATATTTTGCCATTTAATTTTCCTCCATCTGTGGGACAGCCGGGCACGCTTGTTCGGTCTTACTGTCCGACTGCTTAGGCATCCCCACCGTATAATATCTCTTTGCTAACTGGTTATTGTTCCCTTAGAGAACCAATAACCTGATCAATTCTTACTCTTCTGCAGGCTGAAGCTGTAAGCCCAGCTCTTTCAGTTTCGCAAGAACTTCTTCTAATGATTTACGTCCAAGGTTACGAACCTTCATCATATCATCAGAAGTCTTGTTACATAATTCTTCAACTGTATTAATACCGGCTCTCTTCAAGCAGTTATAGGAACGAACAGATAACTCAAGTTCATCAATGCTCATTTCCAGGACTTTTTCTTTCTCATTGTCTTCTTTCTCGATCATAACCTCAGCGGTCTTTGCATTCTCGGAAAGGTCAATGAAAAGGCTCAAGTGCTCGCTTAATACTTTTGCTGCAAGGCTTACCGCCTCATCCGGATCAAGTGTACCGTTTGTATACACATCCAGTGTCAGCTTATCATAATCGGTTACCTGACCAACACGTGTATTCTCTACAGTCATGTTGACTCTGTCTACCGGTGTATAGATAGCATCAACTGCAAGTACACCGATCGGCATATCATCAGATTTACCTTTATCAGCACTGATATATCCGCGGCCTTTTGTAATAGTAAGCTCCATAGCAAGTCTGCAGTCCTTGCCACCGTTTAAAGTAGCAATCACCTGATCCGGATTCATAATCTCGATATCCTGATCAGCCTGGATATCAGCTGCAGTTACAACACCTTTTCCTTCACATTCGATGTATGCGGTTTTCGGCTCATTGTCTGTGCTGTGGTTCTTAATAGCAAGGCTCTTCAGATTCATGATAATATCGCTCACGTCTTCTTTTACGCCCGGAATGGAGCTGAATTCGTGAAGCACACCATCAATTTTAACCTGGCTTACAGCTGCACCCGGCAGGGAAGACAGCATAATTCTTCTTAAAGAATTTCCAAGTGTAGTTCCATATCCTCTTTCCAGAGGCTCAACTACGAATCTGCCAAATTTTTTATCTTCAGATAATTCGGTAATCTCGATCTTAGGTTTATTAAAATCAAACACTATAGGGTTCCCTCCTTCTGGGTTAATAAAAGTTTGAGGGGTATTCATTCAAATACTACAATTCAGCGGAAGATAATAATCAACCACTGAATCGTATAAATAATAGAAATATTACCAGGTAATTTTCTATGATATAATCCTATGGATTATTTGGAGTACAACTCGACGATAAGCATCTCGTTTACAGGAACATCAATTGCTTCTCTGTTAGGAAGTTCTTTTACAGTTCCTTTTAAGTTCTCCTGATCTACATCGATCCATTCCGGAACAAGACGTCCGCCAGTTACTTCAAGGATACCTTTGTATCTTTCAGAACCTTTGGATTTTTCTCTGATCTCGATCTGATCACCGGCTTTTACAAGGTAGGAAGGAATGTTTACACATTTTCCGTTTACAAGTACATGCTTGTGGTCAACAATCTGACGAGCTTCTTTTCTTGTTCTTGCAAATCCCATACGGAATACTACATTGTCAAGTCTGCTCTCAAGAAGGATCATAAGGTTTGCACCAGTCTGTCCAGGCATTCTGTCAGCTTTGTCGTAGTAGTTGTGGAAAGGTTTTTCCAGAACTCCGTAGATAAATTTTGCTTTCTGTTTTTCTCTTAACTGTAAACCATACTCAGACATTTTACGATTTGCACGTTTTAACTGTCTTGTGGATTTTTTATCAATTCCTAAATAAATCGGATCCAGGCCAAGGGATCTGCATCTTTTCAGAACAGGCACTCTATTTACTGCCATTTCTCAAATACCTCCTAATATTCTAAATCAATTAGACTCTTCTGCGTTTTGGTGGGCGGCAACCGTTGTGTGGTACCGGAGTTACGTCGCGGATGCTTGTTACTTCCAGTCCGCAAGCCTGAAGGGCACGGATTGCAGCTTCACGTCCAGAACCTGGTCCTTTTACCATAACATCTACAGTTTTCAAACCATGAATAAGTGCAGCTTTTGTTGCAGTCTCAGCTGCCATCTGTGCTGCATAAGGAGTAGATTTTCTTGAACCTCTAAATCCAAGACCACCAGCACTTGCCCATGAAAGAGCGTTTCCTTCATTGTCAGTCAGAGTAACAATTGTATTGTTGAAAGAAGACTGAATATGTGCCTGTCCGTGTTCAACGTTTTTCTTGACACGACGTTTTGCAGTCGCTTTTTTAGTCACTTTAGCCATTTTAAAACTAACCTACACTTTCCTATTTATCAATCAAATATATGTTACAAGAAACACCATGTCCACTAAATTCATTTCCTCGCTTCGCTCGTCATTCATCAAGTGTCCATGCAAGCTTCCTCATAAGATCAGCTTACGCTTATCAGATGTTTAAAGCTTTATTTATTTCTTCTTATTAGCTACTGTTCTCTTAGGACCTTTACGTGTTCTGGCGTTGGTCTTAGTCTTCTGACCACGAACCGGAAGTCCTTTACGATGACGGATACCTCTGTAGCATCCAATTTCCTGCAGTCTCTTAATGTTGAGGGCGATTTCTCTACGAAGGTCACCTTCTACTGTCATTGTTTCATCAATAACTGCGCTGAGTCTCTTTACTTCGTCATCAGTCAGATCTCTGACACGTGTGTCAGGATTAACTTCTGCCTTTGCAAGGATTTTGTCTGCGCTTGGTCTACCAATACCATAAATGTAGGTAAGACCGATTTCAATACGTTTTTCTCTTGGTAAGTCTACACCAGCTATACGAGCCATGTACTGTTTCCTCCATCTTCTACTTTGAAAGTCCTTAATGCCTGTACATCACTTACCCTCGCAAATTCTCTCACTCAAGTAAGGTGAAATGGGATGTATCGGACACATCACTTCCTTATTTCTCAGTTCCTAATTGGGGTGCCTCGGTAAAACACCCAGCTGCAATTGGCGAAAAGCAGCCTTTCCGAATTACTGCGGCCAACGGGCCAACGTTGCCTCTCGGTATTAGGCAATACATGCTAAAACTATCTTAACAGTCTGAACAACCCTTCCGGGCGTCTCACACTGCAGCCGCACGTTACACAAACTTTAAACCGTCAATCAACCCTGACGCTGTTTGTGTTTTGGATTCTCACAGATTACTCTGATAGATCCTTTTCTTTTAATGATCTTGCATTTTTCGCAGATCGGCTTTACAGATGATCTTACTTTCACTGGAAATCCTCCTTCCGTAAATTCATTAAAATCTGCAGTTTTTTGAGCGCACAAATACAATATACTCACGCGTTCGGCTTATATATTATCACAGCAAAATATAAAATGCAAGCACTTTTTTGAATAAAATCACATTTTTTCATTTTCTCCCCCATTTCCCCCAATCATCCATTTATACTTCCCACTGCCAACGCACAGCGTATAAAAATAATTCATTTCATGTGCATTTGCAGGCATCTTAGATATTCTTAGCTCTCAGAAATCTGCGTTATGAGAAAATCAGGTCACTGTCTGAGCGAAGCGAGTTTGACCTGATTTCCTCATGCTTTTAGCAGATTTATGAAAGCTTAGAATATCTTAGATGCCGAAACCGCACATGAAATGAATTATTTTTATACGCGTCCTTTTTACGCGTCCCTTCCGGCACAAAAAAAGAGAACCAGATCCCTCCAGCTCTCTTTCTCATCACTGCACCAACTGCAGTCCAATATTTCTTACTTATCTCTCCAGATAATCCTGCCCTTAGACAGATCATACGGAGACAGTTCAATCGTAACTTTATCTCCGGGAAGAATACGAATAAAATTCATACGTAACTTACCACTGATATGTGCAAGCACCACATGTTTGTTCTCCAGTTCCACTTTAAACATCGCATTAGGCAGCTTTTCCAGAACAGTGCCTTCCACTTCGATTACATCTGCTTTTGACATTTTAAACCTCCTGTATGTCGTCCAATTATTTCGTAAGAGTCAGAATCTCCGGATCTCCGTCTGTAATAAGAATCGTATTCTCATAATGAGCAGAAAGAGAACCATCCATAGTTACAACAGTCCACTCATCATCCAGCCATGCCACATCTGCACGTCCCAGATTGATCATAGGCTCTACAGCAAGTGTCATACCCGGCATCAGACGAACTCCTCTTCTCTTCTGCGGAAAATTCGGGATCTGCGGATCCTCATGAAGGTGAGTGCCGATTCCATGTCCAACCAGGTCGCGGACAATCCCATAATGATATTTGGCAGCATGAGCACCGATTGCCTTGGAAATATCATTCAGATGATTTCCCGCACGTGCGGCCTTGAGTCCCTCAAAGAAACACTCTCTGGTCACATCCATCAGCTTACGTGCCTGCGGTGAAACTTCACCGACAGCATAAGTCCTCGCTGCATCAGAATGATACCCCTTATAAATAAGACCGGCATCAATCTTTACAAGATCTCCCTCCTGAATGATCTTCTCTTCAGACGGGATCCCATGAACTACCTCATCATTCAGACTGATACAGAATGACGCCGGAAACCCTCCGTAGTTCAGGAAATTCGGGATGCATCCCAGATCACGTATCATCTGTTCTCCGATACGGTCAATCTCCTTTGTGCTCACTCCCGGTTTAATGTAAGGGATCAGACCATCATGCACTTTTTCAAGCAAATGACCTGCCTCCCTCATAAGTTCAATTTCATGTTCTGTCTTGATAGAAACCGACATTTTACCTCCAGATGGTGTTTAAAAACACCCAATTACTCTCCCAGGATGGCAACAATATCTGCAAATACTTCTTCAAGATCTTTTGTACCATCCACTGATTTTAAAATTCCCTCTTTAGTATAATAATCGATCAGCGGCTGTGTCTGCTCATGATATACGTTAAGACGTTTCTGAACTGTTTCAGGCTGGTCATCATCACGAAGCACCAGTTTCTCTCCACAGGTATCACAAACGCCCTCAACCTTCGGTGCTGCATGTACAACATGATAAGTAGCACCACATTTCAGGCAGGCACGTCTTCCGGACATACGGTTTACAATATTAGAATCCGGAACATCCACATCGATTGCATAATCAACTTTACTTCCCAGTTTGTTCAGAGCCTCTGTTAAGCACTCTGCCTGAGGAATTGTTCTTGGAAAACCATCCAGCACATAACCATTTGCTGCATCCGGCTGTTGTATTCTGTCCACAACCAGATCACAGGTCAGTTCATCAGGTACGAGAAGTCCCTGATCCATATAAGTTTTTGCTTTTTTACCCAGTTCTGTTCCATTTTTAATGTTTGCGCGGAAAATATCTCCGGTAGAAATATGCGGAATCTGATATTTCGCAGCAATTTTCTTCGCCTGAGTTCCTTTTCCTGCCCCCGGTGCACCCAACATAATGATTTTCATAAGTTATACCCTCCGTTTTCTTTTTTAGCAAATCAAGGCTGTGATGCCATGCACCACAACCTCTCATTTTTAATTGTTCAGAAAGCCTTTGTAATTACGTACGAGAAGCTGTGACTCAATCTGTTTCACAGTTTCGAGGATAACACCAACAATAATGATGATAGATGTACCACCGAATGAAACATTCGCTCCGAACACACCATTAAAGATGAACGGAATCACGCACACAATGATAAGACCTACTGCACCTATAAATATAATATAATTTAAGATATTAGTCAAATAGTCTGACGTAGGTTTTCCAGGACGAATACCCGGAATAAATCCACCCTGCTTTTTGATATTATCTGCAACTTCCAGAGGATTGAATGTAATGGAAGTGTAGAAATATGCAAAGAAAACACAAAGTACGATGTAAAGAACCAATCCCCATGTATACTGGAGCTGTTTTGGATTACACCAGTTATTGGAAGAAAGACCACGAATAATCTCACTTCCGATTCCTGTACCATTACCTTTTCCTGTTAACTGCGCAATGACAGCCGGGAAAGACATAATGGAGGATGCAAAGATTACCGGGATAACACCGGCGGTGTTAACCTTCAGCGGAATATTGGTGGACTGACCGCCCATCAGCTTTCTTCCAACCATTTTCTTGGAATACTGAACCGGAATTCTTCTCTCTGCTCCGTTAAGGATAAGTACCAGAACTACTACCAGAAGAATAACAGCTGCAATGATCAGTCCTGCAAGAGTACCCTTTGCAATCGTTTTTCCTTTAATAAAGTTCTCATACAGTAATGTCAGGTCGCTTGGTACTCTGGAAATGATATTAATGGTAAGTACGATGGAAATACCATTTCCAACGCCTTTTTCCGTAATACGCTCACCGAGCCACATCAGCATAGCTGAACCGGCTGTAAGGCAGGCAACAACTACAACACCTTTAAAGAAGTCCAGATTCGGAATCATACCCTGACGTCCGAATCCGATTGCCATTGCGATTGACTCAAATAAAGCAAGACCTACGGTCACATAACGTGTGATCGCAGTCATCTTCTTTCTTCCCTCTTCACCATCTCTCTGCATTTCTTCCAGTGCCGGAATTGCAATGGTAAGAAGCTGAATGATAATGGAAGATGTAATATATGGTGTGATGTTTAATGCGAAAATTGACATTCTTTCAAATGAACCACCGGTAAATGCATCAAAGAAATTGAATGCATCACCGGCATTGCTGCTGAACCACTGTTTGAAGAAATCACTGTCAACTCCCGGTACCGGAATCTGGCAGCCGATACGGATGATAAAAATCATCCATATCAGATACAACAGCTTGCGTCTCATTTCTTTCACTCTAAAAACATTTTTAAGAGTTTCAAACATTAGATCACCTCTACTGTACCACCAGCAGCTTCAATTTTTGATTTTGCAGTCTCGCTGACAGCATTTACTTTGACATTAAGTTTCTTTGTCAGCTCACCGTTTCCAAGAATTTTAACGCCATCAGCGATCTTGGAGATTGCACCGCTTGCAAGTAAGCTTTCTGCTGTAACTTCTGCACCATCTTCAAAACGGTTCAGTACGTCAACGTTGATTGCAATAATCTCTTTTGTATTTCTGTTTTTGAATCCTCTCTTAGGCAGACGTCTGTATAAAGGCATCTGACCACCTTCAAATCCCGGTTTCTTGTGACCGGAACGAGCTAACTGTCCTTTGTGTCCTTTACCGGCTGTTTTACCGTTTCCAGAACCATGTCCACGGCCTCTTCTGAAGTTATCGCTGTGCTTAGAACCTTCTGCTGGTCTTAAGTTTGATAATTCCATGTTGGCACCTCCTTATTATTATTTCAAATCTATAAGTTCAGATTGTATTGTGTCTGAATATGTTTCTGTATGCTCCTGCCATTCTCTACGAATAACAGGTTCATATCAGATCCATATCAGAATTCTCTCTGGTTAAATCGCAATTAAGCTTCTTCAACCTTTACCAGGTGCTGTACCTGCTGAATCATTCCTCTTGTTGCTGCGTTATCCGGCATTTCAACTGTTTTGTGCATTTTTGTAAGACCCATAGCTGCAACAGTTTTTTTGTGTTTCGGAACTGCACCAATAGGAGATTTTACTAATGTAACTTTTAATGTGTTTGCCATTTTTGTATTTCCTCCTTAAGCCAGAATCTCATCAACAGATTTTCCGCGAAGTCTAGCAACTTCTTCCGGAGTTTTTAACTGTCTTAAGCCTTCGATTGTTGCAAGAACAACGTTCTGTTTGTTTCTGGATCCCATACATTTTGTACGGATGTTTTTGATACCAGCTAACTCGATTACCGCACGGGCAGGACCGCCGGCGATAACTCCAGTACCTTCCGGAGCTCTCTTCAGAAGCATTTCAGCGCTTCCGTATTTTCCAACGAAGTCATGTGTAATAGAGTTGTTTTCGTCTCTTGCTACTGTTACTAATTTCTTAATAGCATCCTCTTTTCCTTTGCGGATCGCTTCAGGAATTTCGGCTGCTTTACCTAAACCTGCACCAACGTGTCCGTTGCCGTCACCTACAACAACTAAAGCTGTGAAACGGAAGTTACGACCACCTTTAACAACCTTGGTAACACGCTTGATTGATACTACTTTATCTTCTAATTCTAACTGACTAGCATCAATAAGATTACGTTTCATGTGTTTCGCTCCTCCTTATTAGAATTTCAGCCCAGCTTCTCTTGCTGCGTCTGCCAGTGCTTTAACTTTACCGTGGTAGATATAGCCTCCTCTGTCGAAAACAACGCTTTCGATGCCAGCTTCAACAGCTTTCTTACCAATAACGGTTCCTAAATGTGCAGCAGCTGCTACATCATCAGTGTTCTCTAACTCAGCTCTTACTTCTTTCTGAAGAGTAGAAGCAGATACTAAAGTTTTTCCTACAGTGTCATCAATGATCTGAGCATAAATATGCTTGTTGGAACGAAATACTGCTAAACGTGGTGTTGTTGCAGTTCCGTTTAAATGATGACGTAATCTTCTATGCTTATTCTCACGAATTTTCGCTCTAGATGCCTTATTTACCATTTTCTCACCCTCCTGAATTATTTCTTACCAGTCTTACCAACTTTACGTCTGATAACTTCATCAACATACTTAATACCTTTACCTTTGTATGGCTCAGGTCTTCTCTTGTCTCTGATCTCAGCTGCAAACTGGCCGACTTTTTCTTTGCTGATACCGGATACGATAATCTTGTTACCATCTACTTTGGTTTCGATTCCGTCTGGATCTTCCATTTCTACCGGATGAGAATATCCAAGGCTAAGTGTGAGCTTTTTGCCCTGTTTTGCTGCTTTATAACCTACACCGTTAACTTCAAGCTCTTTTGTATAGCCTTCGCTTACACCAACAACCATGTTGTGGATCAAGCTTCTTGTTAAACCGTGAAGAGATTTCATTTTCTTTAAGTCGTTTGGTCTGGATACTACTACATGACCATCTTCGACTTTGATTTCCATTTCTGTAGGAAGTGCTCTTTCGAGAGTTCCTTTTGGTCCTTTTACAGTTACTACGTTGCCTTCAGCGACAGTTACTTCTACGCCTGCAGGAATAGCAACCGGAAGTCTACCAATTCGTGACATATGTTTGTCCTCCTTACTTAGATTATCGGAGAGGATGTTTCATCCTCTCTGTTTTCAGTTTGTTCTCTATAAAAAATCTTGGTTCAAATTACCAAACGAATGCTAATACTTCGCCGCCAACCTGAAGTTTACGAGCTTCTTTATCAGTAATAACACCTTTGTTTGTAGAAAGAATTGCGATTCCAAGTCCACCAAGAACTTTTGGAAGCTGATCCTTACCTGCGTAGATACGAAGACCAGGTTTGGAAATTCTCTTTAAACCAGTGATGATTTTTTCGTTTTTGTCTTCACCGTATTTCAGTGTGATATGAAGAGTTTTAACAACTCCGTCTTCAACTAAATCATATTTTGCAATATATCCTTCATCAACAAGGATGTTAGCAATTGCAGTTTTCATTTTGGATGCCGGAACATCTACTGTGTCATGTTTTGCAGTGTTTGCGTTACGGATTCTTGTAAGCATATCTGCGATTGGATCGCTCATTGTCATGTTAGTTTCCTCCTATTATTCAGACTTTACATGTGCATATATATTAATTGTTTACATTGTTACCTGTTTTATCATAAATCTCGTTTGGACATATGATCGGACTGATAAATCAGCCGATCGTTTATTTTATTTAAATCCGGTTCCTACCAGGAAGCCTTCTTAACACCCGGGATCTGTCCCTTGTAAGCTAATTCACGGAAGCAGATTCTGCAGATTCCGTACTTTCTTAAAACAGAATGTGGACGTCCACAAATATTGCAACGTGTATATTCTCTTGTGGAGAATTTCTGTTTACGCTGCTGTTTGATTTTCATTGCTGTTTTAGCCATGAATCGTTCCTCCTATTATTTTGCAAACGGCATATTGAATAATGTCAGTAATTCACGAGCTTCTTCATCAGTCTTAGCTGTAGTAACGAAGATGATGTCCATACCTCTTACTTTGTCAACTTTGTCATATTCAACTTCCGGGAAGATCAGCTGCTCTTTGATACCCAGAGCGTAGTTTCCACGACCATCGAATGCGTTCGGGTTAACACCACGGAAGTCACGTACACGAGGAAGTGCAAGGTTGATCAGACGATCAGCGAACTCGTACATTTTTTCTCCTCTTAATGTAACTTTACAACCGATCGGCATACCCTCTCTGATTTTAAAGTTAGCGACAGATTTTTTAGCTTTAGTAGCGATTGCTTTCTGTCCTGTGATAAGTTCCATATCTGCGATTGCAGCATCAAGAAGCTTAGCGTTTTCTTTGGCTTCACCAACACCCATATTGATTACGATCTTGTCGAGTTTTGGCACTTCCATAACATTTTTGTATCCAAATTTTTTGGTCATGGCATCCATGATCTCATTTTTGTACATTTCTTTTAATCTACTCACTTGTCATGCCTCCTCTCTTAATTAATCGATAACCTTACCGGTCTTTTTAGCAACGCGGACTTTTTTGTCGCCGTCCATCTGGAATCCTACTCTTGTAGCCTGTCCATCAACAACCAGCATAACGTTGGAGATGTGCAGTGGAGCTTCTTTTGTAATGATTCCGCCCTGCTGATTTGCAGCAGATGGTTTGCTGTGTTTTGTAACTTTGTTGATATTCTCAACAACAACGGTATTGTCTTTTGCGTTAACTGCAAGGACTTTACCCTCTTTGCCATTATCTTTACCAGCGATAACTTTTACAGTATCACCTTTTTTAATTTTCATAGCTGACATTAGGCACCCTCCTATAATACTTCCGGAGCTAAGGAAACGATCTTCATGAATTTCTTTTCACGAAGCTCTCTGGCAACTGGTCCAAAGATACGTGTTCCTCTCGGAGTTAAGTCGTCTTTAATGATTACGGCAGCATTTTCATCGAAACGGATGTAAGATCCGTCTTTACGACGAGCGCCTTTTTTAGTTCTAACTACAACAGCTTTTACAACGTCACCTTTTTTAACAACGCCGCCTGGTGTTGCATCTTTAACAGTAGCAACGATTGTATCGCCAATGCTTGCATATCTTCTTGTAGAGCCGCCCATAACACGAATACAAAGGATTTCTTTTGCACCAGTGTTGTCGGCAACTTTCAGTCTAGTTTCCTGCTGGATCATACTGGTTTCCTCCTTATTTAACTTTCTCTACGATTTCAACCAGTCTCCATCTTTTATCCTTGGATAACGGTCTGGTTTCCATAACTTTTACGGTATCACCGATATTGCACTCATTGTTCTCGTCATGAGCTTTTAATTTATATGTTCTCTTCACGATCTTTTTGTAAAGAGGATGTTTTACATGGTCTTCAATAGCAACTACAATGGTCTTGTCCATCTTATTGCTGACAACCTTACCCACGCGGGTTTTTCTCAGATTTCTTTCCACGATAGTTTCCTCCTATTATTTGGAAGCGTTAGCCTGCTCAGTAATTACTGTCTGGATTCTTGCAATGTTCTTGCGAACCTCTTTAATGCGGCTTGTATTCTCTAATTGATTAGTTGCATTCTGAAATCTCAGATTGAAAAGTTCTTTTTTAGCAGCTACTAATTCTTCATTTAATTCTGCAGCTGATTTTGCCTTTAAATCTTCCACGAATTTATTAATTTTCACTGTTATCACCGCCTTCTAAGTCTGCACGAGAAACGATTTTACATTTACATGGTAACTTGTGCATCGCAAGACGTAATGCTTCACGAGCGATTTCCTCGGAAACGCCTGCGATTTCGAACATTACACGTCCTGGCTTAACAACTGCTACCCAGTATTCGAGAGCACCTTTTCCGGAACCCATTCGTGTTTCTGCTGGTTTCGCTGTTACTGGTTTATCTGGGAAAATCTTGATCCAAACCTGACCACCACGTTTGATATAACGAGTCATAGCAACACGGGCTGCTTCGATCTGGTTGGAACGGATCCAACACGGTTCGGTTGCAACAAGTCCGAATTCACCATAATTGATCTTATTACCTCTAAGGGCTTTTCCTCTCATGGAGCCACGGAATTGTTTACGACGTTTTACTCTTTTTGGCATTAACATTATTTATCGCTCCCTTCCTTAGTTCCTTTTGTTGGAAGTACTTCGCCATTGTAGACCCAAGCTTTTACGCCAACTTTGCCGTATGTTGTGTCTGCTTCTGCGAATCCGTAGTCAATATCTGCACGAAGTGTCTGAAGCGGGATAGTTCCTTCGCTGTAGAACTCTGTACGAGCCATATCAGCACCGCCAAGACGTCCGGATACGGATGTTTTGATACCTTTAGCTCCGGCCTTCATTGTTCTCTGCATTGTAGATTTCATAGCACGTCTGAAAGAGATACGGTTCTCAAGCTGAAGTGCGATATTCTCTGCTACTAACTGAGCATCTTTGTCTGGTCTCTTTACTTCTTTGATATCTACGATAAGTTTCTTGTCTGTGAATTTCTTTAATTCAGCTTTAACTTTTTCGATCTCAGCTCCGCCTTTACCGATTACGATACCAGGTTTAGCTGTGTAGATGATGATCTTAACTCTGTCAGATGCTCTCTCGATCTCAATCTTGGAAACACCTGCGCTGTATAATTTCTTTTTAAGGAATGTTCTGATGTTGTAGTCTTCTACCAGGTAATCAGCGAAGTCTGCATCAGCATACCATCTTGAATCCCAATCCTTGATAACACCGACTCTAAGGCCATGTGGGTTAACTTTCTGTCCCATGCTTTTCCTCCTTATCTTTCATCCAGCACGATGGTGATATGGCTTGTTCTCTTCTCGATTCTGTAAGCTCTACCCTGTGCTCTTGGCTGAATTCTCTTCATTGTAGGTCCTTTATCTGCATAGCAGGCTGCAACGTAGAGGTTGTCTGCATTCATTCCGTTGTTGTTTTCAGCATTTGCAATTGCTGACTCAAGAAGTTTCTTGATAACGCTGGAAGCGTATCTTGGGTTGTATGTTAAGATACCAAGTGCTGTCTGCACATCTTTACCGCGGATTACATCTAACACGTAGCAGGCTTTCTGAACAGAAATTCTTGCATAAGATAATTTTGCAGACGGTCTTGTCTCTCTATTACTCTCATTTCTGGCTCTTTTTATCTGGCTTCTATGTCCCTTTGCCATTTTAAAGTGCCTCCTTTCCTCTTTCTCTCAATATCAGGTTAACCTGTCCGCTGTCTTGTAGGCAGCAGACAGAATATAAAGTCAAATACTAGCGAACACCGGATTTCTTTTCGTCTTTTCCGTGTCCTCTGTAAGTTCTGGTTGCAACGAACTCACCGAGTTTGTGGCCAACCATATCTTCTGTTACATATACCGGCACGTGTTTTCTTCCGTCATGGACAGCGATTGTGTGTCCTACGAAGGACGGGAAGATTGTAGAACGGCGTGACCAGGTTTTGATAACGGATTTATCATTTGCAGCGTTTAATGCATCTACTTTTTTAAGTAAGCTGGCATCTGCAAAAGGTCCTTTTTTCAGTGAACGAGACATGCTTAATCCTCCTTATTATTTCGATAATGCTTTTCCATCGCGTCTTCTTACGATGAGTTTGTTGGACGGTTTGTTTTTCTTTCTTGTCTTCAGACCAAGAGCAGGTTTTCCCCATGGAGTGCATGGACCTGGACGACCGATACCGGTCTTTCCTTCACCACCACCATGTGGATGGTCATTCGGGTTCATTACGGAACCACGAACAGTAGGTCTGATACCCATGTTACGTTTACGTCCGGCTTTACCGATGTTAATCAGGTTGTGATCTCCGTTTCCGACAACGCCTACAGATGCGCGGCATACGATCGGAACCATTCTCATTTCACCAGATGGCAGACGCAGTGTTGCGTATTTGCCTTCTTTAGCCATTAACTGAGCGCCGTTTCCAGCAGAACGAACCATCTGTCCGCCCTTTCCAGGATGAAGCTCAATGTTGTGTACCATAGTACCAACCGGGATAAGCTCTAATGGTAAGCAGTTACCAACACGAACTTCTGCATCAGCTCCGTTCATAACTTTCTGACCTACTTTTAAGCCTTCCGGTGCAAGGATATATGCTTTCTCGCCATCTACATAAGAGATTAAAGCGATGTTTGCTGTTCTGTTTGGATCATACTCGATGGAAACTACTGTTGCAGGGATTCCATCTTTTCTTCTCTTGAAGTCGATGATTCTGTATTTTCTTCTGCTTCCGCCTCCGCGGTGTCTAACTGTAATCTTACCCTGGTTGTTACGTCCAGCGTTTTTCTTTAAAGACACGGTAAGAGATTTCTCTGGTGTAGATTTTGTGATCTCTGAGAAATCGGAACCAGTCATATGTCTTCTAGACGGTGTATATGGGTTATAACTTTTGATTCCCATTTTTGTTCTCCTTTCAAATTTGTCCTCACGCTTTTGAATGCGTATACTCGCGATAATCAGAGTGCCGAGGATTCATAAGAAGCAAAGCTTCCGAAGTGGCACTCGTACCGCATGGGCTATCAATTAAAGTCCTTCGAAGATTTCGATATCTTTGCTGTCTTCTGTCAGAGCAACGATAGCTTTTTTGGTTTTAGCAGTTGTTCCAACTGTCATACCACGGCGTTTTTTCTTTCCATCCATATTCATGGTGTTAACGCTCTTTACTTTTGTTCCTTCGAACATTTTCTCTACAGCTTCTTTGATCTGAGATTTGTTTGCTTCCGGATGAACTAAGAAAGTGTATTTCTTTTCAGCCATTGCATTCATAGATTTTTCTGTAATCACTGGTTTCTTGATTACGTCATAGTACTTGATATCAGCCATTATGCATATACCTCCTCGATGGATGCTACAGCATCTTTGGTTACGATTACGGTGTTGTGGTTCATAACATCGTATACGTTGATAGTACTTGGAGTTGCAGTCTGAACATCAGTGATGTTTCTTGCGGAAAGGATTACGTTCTTGTCATCTGTTGCTGTGATAACCAGAGCTTTCTCAGCTTTCAGGTTTGTAAGAACTTTCTGCATTTCCTTTGTCTTAACATCTGCTAATGTAAGAGCATCAACAACTACTAATTTATTGTCCTGAACTTTGGAAGTCAGAGCAGATTTTAAAGCAGCTCTTCTTTCTTTCTTGTTCATTTTTACTTCATAATCTCTTGGTACCGGAGCGAATACAACACCGCCGCCAGTCCACTGTGGTGCACGGATGGAACCCTGTCTAGCATGACCTGTTCCTTTCTGTCTCCACGGTTTTCTTCCGCCGCCGCTTACTTCAGAACGTGTTTTAGCTTTCTGAGTACCCTGGCGATTATTTGCAAGCTGACGAACAACAGCAAGGTGAACAAGATGCTCATTAACTTCTACGCCGAATACTGCATCATTCAGTTCCATTGTTCCAACTTCGTTGCCTTCCATATTATAAACAGTTACGTTTGCCATTTGTGTGCTCCTCCTTTCTTATTATAAGGACTTTACTGTCTCTTTGATAGTAACCAAAGATTTCTTAGGTCCTGGAACAGCACCTTTAACTAACAGTAAGTTATTTTCTGTATCTACGCGTACGATCTCAAGGTTCTGTACAGTAACCTGAACATTTCCCATATGACCTGGCATGTGTTTTCCTTTGAATACCTTGCTCGGATCAGAACAAGCACCATTGGAACCTGCATGACGGTGATATTTAGAACCGTGAGCCATAGGTCCTCTTGACTGACCATGTCTCTTGATCGCACCCTGGAAACCTTTACCTTTGGAAACAGCTGTTGCATCAATGTGATCGCCGTCTGCAAAGATATCAGCTTTAATTTCCTGTCCTACTGTATATTCAGCAGCGTTATCAAATCTGAACTCTTTAACGAATCTCTTTACTGCAACGCCAGCTTTGTCAAAGTGTCCTTTTTCCGGTTTGTTAACAAGGCTTTCTCTGATGTCTCCGAATCCAACCTGAACTGCTTCGTATCCATCGTTCTCTTCTGTCTTAACCTGAGTTACGACACAAGGACCAGCCTGTAAAACTGTTACCGGAATCAACTGGCCGTCTTCATTGAAGATCTGAGTCATTCCGACTTTAGTAGCTAAAATAGCTTTCTTCATTCTTTCTTCCTCCTTATAGCGGATTACCGATTACCGGCAATCATATAGTAAATAGCTTAATGCTTATAGCATTATCAAATTGGGGTTGATGACTAATTATTTAGTCTTCATCTTGATATCGATGTTAACACCTGCTGGCATTTCCAGTCTTGACAGAGCATCTACTGTCTTCTGTGTTGGTGTAAGGATATCGATCAGTCTCTTATGAGTTCTCTGTTCGAACTGTTCTCTGGAATCTTTGTATTTATGAACGGCTCTTAAGATTGTAACAACCTCTTTCTTAGTTGGAAGTGGAACCGGTCCGCTTACCATTGCTCCGTTCTTTTTAACAGTCTCGATGATTTTTGCTGCTGATGCATCTACCAACTGATGATCATAAGCCTTTAATGTGATTCTCATTACCTGATTTGCCATAAAAAAAGTCTCCTCCTATTCGTACTTTTCAAGCAGTACGACAAGCGGCGACTGTACACATCTCCGTGTGTGTCTTTCGATTTTTTACCACACACGCCATCCCTGGATGGTCTTCTGAACTTGTACAGTGACTTGTCGTCAGTTTTCAAACTTGACATTCGCTCCACGGAAAACCTGCCATCTCTGTGGCAGCAACCTCGCGCTTCATTGCTATCAATGTCACAACAATTGAGAGTATACACGACCTCTCAGAAAAATGCAAGTGTTTTTTTCACTTTTTTTGATATTTTTTTGTACTTGATTCCGTACAATTTTTTATTGAATTTGGGCTTGTATGTCGAAACAAAAAAGAATCAACTTGTCGGCATACTAGTGGCTTTATTATATAGAAACATTACGGAATAGTGAACGACAAGGCCGATATCTGCAGGTCTGCTGACGCAGGACTTCACGATATGATGGAGATCGGATTGTCTGCAGTAAAAAGAACGTGTTCCTTCTATATTATTATATATAGGAAGAAACACGTTCTTTTCATCGTCATATTTTTTCAATCTCTTATTTTATTCTTCAGCAGTCTGTTTCTGCGGATAGACCGGTTTCTCATCCGCAATGATATCGGAATAATCAAATAATGTAACCTTTGTAACATCGTCTCTCACAATATCCGGCGCATCGCCCTGACTTCTGGCTGTCTCGGCAATCTGTGCTGCCGACCATGTCGGAATTACCATACGCCTGATTTCTTCCTGTGCGTTTCCTTCTTTTTCCTCTGCTTCTACCGGTTTTCTGTCCGAAGCATTCATCATCTGTTTCAGCTGCTCTTTTACCTGAGGCACGATCACTTCTGTCTTTCCGGAAACAGGCTCCATATGTATATCACCTGCATCCGGTTTCGTCTGTACAGATTCTTCCTGCTTTACCGGTACATCCGCCGTAGCTGCCGCAATCTCTTTTCTGAGAAGTTCATGGGCTTCGCTTGTCGCAGTCTGAATTGTTTCCGGCTGCGCAGGCTTCACAGGTTCCAACTCATCTTCATAGATTTCATCCACAAAACCGCCTGTTTTAATTTTCTTTCGTTCCGGAGCCTTTCCTTTCCTGCGTGCCCTTTCCTCTTTCTTAATCTGGCGTTCCTCTTCTTTATAACGCTTCTCTCTTGCCTTCTCTTCTCTCTTAAGTTCCTTCTTGCTCTTAACATATCCGGGTTCTGTATCTGTTTCATCATAATCATCCTGCGGTTCTTTTTTCAGAAGTTCCGCAACTATATACAGAATTACCAGGAAAAGGACGGCAAGTCCGAGAATAATAAGTCCCTCTATGCTTTCTGTTGCAAGAAGGAGATATCCTGCATATCCTACTGTGATCACAACCTTCGGTATGTAATCCTTCACCTCAACGGCAACAGGTTCTGCATCTTTGTCACTGGAATCTATCACCTTAAAAATATGATTCTTTTTATCCATTTCCGTAATCATATAACGGTATGCTTTAGAATCAGTCTGATACAGAATAGAATCACCAACCGCTGCCTCTTTGATCTTTACCGGAATTGCATAAGTAACCGATCCCATGGGCAGATTCGTTTCTTTGCCGGAATCATCCATAATCTCTGTCGTAATTCCCAAAAACGGCGGAACTGCCAGCCCGACAACACAGACAATGGTGCATATCACTATAAAATGTACAATAAATTTCAGAAATTTTGACATTTGTTACGCTCCTCATTTCTACTCTTTTCGCTCATTATACCCTGTTTTATCTTTATGGTCAATCTAATGTTATTGTTATGGCAATGCAATTGATTGCTGTGTTACTGTTCACACACCACTATCCCGCGAGGTGTTTTGGCATGAATATGCCAAAATCCCGAGACATACAAGCCAAAATTCCATTGCCGTAGGCAATCTGGAATGAATTTTGGCTACGTTACTGTGAACGAAGTGAACAGTAACATTGCTGTCGTATACACGACAAAACACATCCGAAAAGCGGTCTTCCCTTCCGGATGTGTTCTATCCTGAATACTATTTGATCACTGATTACTTAAGTACTGCTCAATACCTGCCATAGCAGCTTCCTCATCCTCACCATTTGCAGATAAAGTAATTTCTTCCCCTGCATCAAGCCCAAGCGTCATCATACCCATAATGCTCTTTGCATTCACGCGCTTCTTTCCAATCTCTACATAAATCTCACTGTTGAACTGACTAGCCACCTGTACCAACTGTGCCACCGGACGCGCTTCCAGACCTGTGGATAAATTGATGGTGATTGGTTTTTTGATCATAATAATTCTCCTCCTTGTTTCTCCCGCAGTTCGTCAGCCATTGCACTCAGCTTTCTCAGTCTGTGATTGACTCCCGATTTGCCCACCTGCGGGCTTAACATCATTCCTAATTCTTTTAGTGTAGCTTCCGGATACTGCATCCGAAGTTCAGCAACCTGTGCAAGTCCTTCATTAAGCTGCTCAAATCCTATTTTCTGCCGGACCAGCTTAATATCCTCCATCTGCTTAACGGCTGCATTTACGGTTTTATTAATATTCGCAGTTTCACAGTTTACTTTTCTGTTTACTGAATTTCTCATTTCCTTCAGTATGCGGATGTTCTCCAGGTCCATCAATGCCACATTAGCTTCCATAACAGCAAGCATGTCAACAATCTGCGCACCTTCTTTCACATAGACCACATGTGATTTCTTACGCTGTACGATTTTGGCATCTACCGAAAAACTGCGGATGATCGTCTGTAGCTGCTCTGCTCTTTTTGCATCAGAACATACAATCTCAAAATGATACCCCTTCTCAGGATCACTGATTGAACCAGATGCTAAAAAAGCTCCCCTGATAAACGCCCGTTTGCAGCAATTCTGCTGTACCACCAGCATATCCGCCAATACAAGCGTACCCTGGTCGATACTGTTCGTGACAAGCCGCAGTGCCTGAAAAATTACCTGGATCTCTTCGGGATCAGTTATTTCTATTGTATATACCTTCACCCGTTTCAAGTGACTGTTCTCACGTACAAATATCTTTGTTTCTATATTAAATGTTTTTTGCAATAATGTAAAGCACTTTCTTGCAACTGCTTCATTTTCCGTCTGGATTTTCAGTTTACTGTCCCCTGAAAAACATTCCATTTTCCCACAGGAACATAAAATCGCAGCCAGTTCTGCCATTTTGCAATGTCTGGCCAATCCAATCTGTCTGGAAAGTTCTTCCTTCACCATCCCTGAAAAAGACATCTCTCCTTTATCATCCTTCCTGTTTTCTGACCAGTCGGTCTTTCTGTGCATCTCTGTGTTCCAGCCTGAATCCGTATTTTGTATTTCCAGACAATCTGGAATAAAGTTCTCTTGCCAGCGTGACGGAACGATGCTTGCCGCCTGTACATCCAATTGCGATCACCAGATTTGTCTTTCCCTCTTTCACATAATTCGGAATAAGGAAATTGATCATATCTTCCAGTTTATCCGCAAATGTCCTGGCTATATCACAATCCATTACATAATTAAAAACCCTGTCATCCAGCCCTGTCAGCGGTCTGAGTTCGTCCACATAGTATGGATTCGGCAGGAAACGCACGTCAAACACGAGATCCGCATCTGCCGGTATTCCATATTTAAATCCAAATGACAGTACAGAAATCATCATATTGCAGAAATCCTGATTATCTACAAATATCCTGTCGATCTCCTGTTTCAGTTCTCTTGTCAGAAGATTGCTGGTATCAATGATATAATCCGCACGCTCTTTCAGAAAACGCATCTTCTCTCTTTCCATCCGGATTCCATCATCCACTCTTCCCCCCATTGCAAGAGGATGACTTCTGCGGGTTTCTTTATAACGTTTGACCAGAACACTGTCCTGCGCATCCAGAAACAAGATTTCAAAATCATACCCTGCCTTTTTCATTCTGTCCAGTACAATCTCCAGCTCATCCAGAGAACGCCCGCTTCTTGCATCGATCCCCAGTGCAACATTCTGCACATCTTCTCCATGTATCTCAGGCATCAGTGATGCAAATTTCTCCAGTAAAGGGATCGGCAGATTGTCTACACAAAAATACTTCGCATCCTCCAGCATTTTCAATGCAGATGTTTTTCCTGCTCCCGATACTCCTGTAACTATTACAAAACGCATTTTCTATCTCCCGTCACTTCTTAATTTCATCTGTTGCTCATTGGTCTTTGGTCTTTGCACTCTGTTCACAGTACTTTTTCGATTCAGTCAGATCAAAATTTTCCAAGAAATTTCACTTCCGGTTCAAGAGTTACGCCAAACTGTTCTTTTACTTTATCCTGTACATCTCTGAGCAGTCTGCACACATCTGCTGCAGTTGCATTATCTTTATTGATCACAAACCCACAGTGCTTCTCGGAAACCTGTGCACCGCCTGTCTGGTATCCTCTCAGCCCTGCATCCATGATCAGCTTTCCGGCAAAATACCCTTCAGGACGTTTGAATGTGCTTCCCGCACTTGGAAATTCAAGAGGCTGTTTGCTTACTCTCTGTTCTGTCAGTTCTTTCATTCTTGCTTTTATGGCTTCCTGATTCCCCTGTTCAAGAACGATCACTGCGCTCAACACCAGATATCCTTTTGTTTTCACAAGACTTGTGCGATATCCCATTTCCAGCTTCTCTGCCGGAAGTACGAGAATTTCTCCTGCAGCTGTCATAACAGTTACTTCTTTCAGCACATCTTTCATTTCACCGCCATAGGCACCTGCATTCATGACAACTGCACCGCCTAATGTGCCGGGAATTCCTCCGGCGAACTCAAATCCTGTCAGCGACGCATTTTTGGCTGCCGCCGCGATCTGTGACAGCAGAGCTCCTGCTGTTGCATGGATTTCATTTCCTTTTACTGTAATATCACCATAATTTCTGTAAAGCTGAATAATGACACCCCTGTATCCTTCATCGCTTACCAGAAGATTACTTCCATTTCCAAGAATGAAATATGGCAGTTCTTCATTTTTGCATATCTTCAGAATCCCGCTCAGTTCTTCCTCAGAAGACGGAAGCAAAAAGTAATCTGCCGGACCACCAATCCGAAATGTGGTATGACGTTTCATGGGTTCATCCACTTTCACTTTCTCTTCTCCCAGCAGATTATTAAATTTTTCTATTATATTCTGATTCACAGATTTCATTCCTCAATCTTTCTATATTTATTATAATTTATTATGTTTCTTTTGACGTTTTCATTCTGTCAAATTTTCCGATCAGTTCCTAGTACATCGTTTCGTAAATAACTATACCAATCGCGTAGGATGCGGATTCGAGTGTGCTGGTATAAAAACGCAGGCGTAGCGGGCTACGCTGAGGCTTTTAGACCTGTGCAATCGGATTCGCAGACAAGTGAGTGGTATAGTTATTTCGAAAACGATGTACTAGAGTGTCAGATAATACAGTCATTATACTGTTACTGTTCACTCCGTTCTCAGTAACTTAGCCAAAATTCATTCCAGATTGCCTGCGGCAATAAAATTTTGGCTTGTATGTCTCGGGATAGCGGTGTGTGAACAGTAACATTATACTATCTCTCTCTCCAAAAGTACAGTTATTCATACACTCTTTTGCTGCCGGATTATTACCATGGTTACTGTTCACTCTGTTCTCAGCAACAAATGAATGACAGTGTATATATTTTTATATTTCTGCCATAATACATATCACAGATATATCTGTCCGGTGCTTCACAATAACAGACTGCCGGACAGTTACCTGGAAACTTCTTTTGTTGTCGGCAGGATCGGAGGCACTTATGTTAGAGCAGATTTTTCTCGGATTTACAGGACTATGTTCCGGTTTTATTATTGCCGGAGGACTAACCGGTCTTATGATCGGCCTTTCTATTATTCCCAGATATGCAGGAATTACCCACACAGCAGATCATATATTGCTGTACGAAGACATCACATTCTGGGGAACAGAACTTGGAAACCTGTTCTTTCTTTTTCACTGGAATATCCGGTTCGGCACCCCGTTTCTGATTCTGTACGGGCTCTTTTCAGGGATTTTCCTTGGTGGATGGATCATGGCCCTGGCAGAGATGGCAGATATTTTCCCTATCTTTGCCAGAAGAAGCAGATTCCAGAGAGGTCTTTCTTTTACAATCCTGTGCATAGCCGCCGGCAAAACTGTCGGGGCACTGATTTACTATTATAACGGATGGCTGCCATAATTTCCAGCTAATCTTTAACATCAGTGCCAAAAAAGCAGCAATCGATTACTCTTCACTCCGTTCTCAGTAACCTGGTGTACCAAAATTCCGGATTTTCAATCAGAAAGGTTTTATATTATGTCAGACAATAATCTCAGTCAGAAAAAACAGAAACAATATGAAGAATACGTAAAAGCAGTCACTCCTGTCCACAGCCTGCCACTGAATATGTGCAAAGCCTTTTTCACAGGCGGAGTCATCTGTGTTGTTGGACAGGTCATCTTAAATTACGCAGATAACCTTGGGCTGGACAAAGATACCGCCGGCTCCTGGTGTTCCCTTATCCTGATCCTTTTCAGTGTGATCCTCACAGGATGTAATCTTTATTCCAAAATCGGCAGATTCGGCGGTGCCGGAAGCCTTGTCCCGATCACCGGTTTTGCCAATTCCGTAGCTTCCTCTGCGATCGAATATAAAGCAGAAGGACAGGTATTCGGCATCGGATGCAAAATATTTACGATTGCAGGACCCGTAATTCTTTATGGAATCCTGAGTTCATGGATTCTCGGTGTGATTTATTATCTTTTTACAATGATCCCGTAACTATTCAGCATCCATATCCTGAGAGGTGTTTTTGCATAAGAATCATACAATTATACAAGGAGGTTTTCTATGAACAGACAAATGACCTGCGGTACATCCAGCATTTCATTTCAGAATCCTGTCTTTGTTCAGAGCTGTGCTTCTGTTGTCAGCCGGAAAGAAGGAGAAGGGCCATTGGGCGCATACTTTGATACCATATGTGAAGATCCCATGTTTGGAACAGATACCTGGGAAGCTGCAGAAAGCACTCTGCAAAAACAGGCCGCTCTGCTGGCAATCAAAAAAAACGGCCTCACCTGTTCTGATATACAGCTTCTTTTTGCCGGCGACCTGCTGGCTCAGACATCAGCCTCTTCTTTTGGAACCGCTGATCTGAAAATTCCTTTTTACGGTCTTTTCGGAGCATGCTCCACTATGGGAGAATCTCTTTCCCTTGGTTCAATGTGTATCGACGGCGGGTACGGAAAATATATCCTCTGTGCAACTTCCAGCCACTTTGCCAGCGCAGAAAAAGAATTTCGTTTTCCCCTGGGATATGGAAATCAAAGGCCCTTATCTGCTACCTGGACAGTCACCGGTGCCGGAGCCTGTATACTTGGATATGAACCGCCACCACGCCCGGACAACAAAACACTAAACACACTCCGTAACCGCAATATCTGTGCAGTTATAACAGGAATCACCACCGGAAGACTGATTGACTTTGGGTTCAGGGATTCCCTCAATATGGGAGCTTGCATGGCTCCTGCTGCCTGCGACACCATAGCCCGAAATCTTCAGGATTTTCACCGAAAACCATCCGATTATGATGCCATCTTCACCGGTGACCTGGGCATGGTAGGACAGACAATCCTGTTCGACCTTCTCACAGAAAAAGGATTTGATATCTCATCTGTCCATCAGGACTGCGGTATGCTGATCTATGATCCTCAGACTCAGGATACACATTCCGGCGGCAGTGGATGTGGATGTGCCGCCTCTGTTCTGGCAGGCTATATTCTTCCGGGTATTATACAGAAAAAATGGAAAAGGATTCTCTTTGTTCCCACAGGTGCCCTTCTATCAAAGGTAAGCTTCAACGAGGGGGATCCAATTCCCGGTATCGCACACGCTGTTGTAATAGAACAGTACAGAGTTCCGGATATGATGTAGATACAGAAATTTTTTCAGGAGGAAAAATACATGGACTATTTTAATGCATTCTGGACAGGCGGACTGATCTGTGCCCTGGTACAGATTCTTCTGGACAGGACAAAGCTTATGCCCGGACGGATCATGGTACTTCTGGTATGTACAGGCTCTGTTTTAAGCGTTGTCGGAATCTATCAGCCATTTGCAGAATTTGCCGGAGCAGGCGCTTCTGTTCCTCTGCTTGGTTTTGGCAATATCCTGTGGAAAGGAATGAAAGAATCCATTGACAAAAACGGACTGATCGGACTCTTTATGGGAGGCTTTACCGCCTGCGCGGTGGGAGTCTCCGCAGCTTTGATCTTCTCTTATCTTGCAAGCCTGATCTTCAAGCCCAAAATGAAAGGATAACATACCATGAGTGATACTCTCTATTTACAGTTAGATCAGAATATCCAGATAAACCATCCACACATTTATCTTCAGGACATTGCAAAACTTTCCTGCAGCAACAGTAAAATCCTGAATCGGCTCCGGGTGATGCCGGTTATAAATCTTGACCCGAATAAACCAGGACGTTATGTAATGTCTGTTATGGATCTGATCTCCGAAATCAAAAAAAAAGAACCGGACCTTGAAATCAATAATATTGGAGAAGCCGACTTTATCATCACTTTTAAAAACAAACCCGGTTCCGGGCTTGTCTGGCAGTGGTGCAAGATTATTTTCGTCGGTCTTGCCGCCTTTTTCGGTGCAGGTTTCTCTATCATGACATTTAATAACGATGTAGATGTCGGTGGTCTCTTCTCGCAGATCTATACCCAGGTCACAGGACAGACTTCCGGTCATTTTACTGTTCTTGAGATCACTTATTCCATAGGAATCGGACTTGGGGTACTTTTCTTCTTCAATCACTTCGGTCATATGAAAATAACAGATGATCCAACACCTATGCAGATACAGATGCGTCTGTACGAGGAAAATGTTAATAAAACTCTTATCAAAGACATTGACCGTACTTCCGAAAAGTGATATACTTCGATAGCCGAGTGTTCGAAACCTTCCACTCGTAAAACAAATACTAAAGGAGATAATCAAATATGAAAAACAAAGGTACTCAGTTTCTGACAGAAGCAGCAGTGATCGGAGCCATTTATGTGGTTCTGACTCTTTTATTCGCACCACTCAGCTATGGCGAAATTCAGATTCGCTTTTCGGAAGCACTGACCATCCTGCCATTCTTTACACCGGCTGCGATTCCGGGGTTATTTGTAGGATGTATCATTGCCAATCTCTTTGGCGGTGCCATTCCTGTAGACATTATTTTCGGAAGCATCGCAACACTGATCGGAGCAGTATTTACTTACAGACTCCGCAGCTGCAACCGTTTTCTTGCGCCGATCCCGCCGATTGTTTCCAATGCAGTCATCGTGCCATTCGTACTTCACTTCGGATACGGAGTAAATCTTCCGATTCCGCTTATGATGCTTACCGTAGGTATCGGAGAAGTAGTTTCCTGCGGTGTAGTAGGACTGATTCTTCAGACAGCCCTTCTGAAATACAAAAATGTGATCTTCAGATCACAGAGAACTGTATAACTTACGATATATAACAATAAAGATATTATAGCAAAAAGAGTGTGCAATATTATAGTAATCCGCACACTCTTTTTGTTACTGTTCACTCCGTTCACAGTAACCTCTTTTTTATTTACCTCTTCAGAGAATACTCCACCTTCTACAAGCGGTGAGTTAATTACTCCCATCTGCTTATACCTGCTTTTTAAGTTCCTTCAGAATCCGCTTTTCCATCCTGGACACTTGAACCTGGGAAATTCCCATCTCTGCCGCAATCTCCGTCTGCGTCATATCCTTAAAATATCTCATACCGATCAGCTGACGTTCTCTTGCATCCAGTTTTTTCAGGATTTCATCCAGAAAAATCCTGTTCAGTGCTGCATCCTGTCCATTTTCTTTTTCCTGGAGCCTGTCCATAAGCGAAATATCATTTCCATCTCCCTGATAGATAATTTTGTGCAAAGATTCCACTTCAGCTCCTGATTCCATCGACATCACCACTTCATCTACTGAAAGTTCTGTCGCTTTCGCAACTTCCTCCAGTATCGGTTCACGTCCCAGTTCTTTTTCCAGTGCTTCTCTCGCAGAATAAATTCTGGCACAGTTCTCTTTCAGGTTTCTGCTCACCTTAAGCATCCCGTCATCCCTCAGATAGCGTCTGATTTCACCTATGATCATGGGAACAGCATAAGTTGAAAACTTCACATCGTACGAAATATCAAAACGATCTATGGCTTTCAGCAGCCCAATGCTTCCTATCTGCACGATATCTTCCATTTCCACACTGCGCCCGGCAAATCTTTTCGCCATGCTGTACACAAGTCCTGCGTTTTCTTTAAATACAGTATCTCTTGCTTCTTTATCCCCCTGTTGTGACTTCATGATCAGAGCAAGAGTATGGTCCATTCCTACCTCCCGATCGTCTTTTTCATATGGACAACTGTTCCATATCCCACCTGTGATTCTACTGTTACCTCATCCATAAACGCTTCCATAAATGTAAATCCCATCCCGGAACGATCCTTCTCCGGCTTTGTTGTAAAAAGAGGCTCCATAGCTTTTGCAACGTCTCTGATCCCCACTCCCTTATCGATCACATCAACCCATAATTTTTGTCCTTCCCTTCTGCAGAAAATCTCTATTTTCTGCACCTGGCCTTCATAAGCATGAATAATACAGTTTGTCACAGCCTCTGACACAGCAGTTTTCAGATCTGCCACTTCCTCCAGAGTAGGATTCAGCTGTGTGCAGAAAGCTGCCGCCGCAACTCTTGCCAGCCCCTCATTCTCAGGTCTGCTATCAAAAATAATTTTCATTTCATTGGTATTTTCCATAATAGTTTTCTTCCCCCTCTCTTTAGACTTCCCCACAGATTTCGACAAATTTATATACCCCTGACAGATGCAGCAGCTTTTCAATATAGGAATTTACTCCTGTAGCCTGTATACAGTCACCGCGCATCCCCATCATCCGGTATCTCCCCATGATCAGCCCTATCCCTGAACTGTCCATAAACGCTGTTCCTGAAAAATCAAATGTGATCGTTCGTATATATTTTTTCCGTATAATATCATCTGAATCTCTGCGTATCTCGTCTGTCACCATATGATCTACCTCTTTCGGTAAATGAATGATCAGGGAATTTCCCTGTATTTCAAATCTGTTCTCCATCATATCCCTCCTCACTTTTTGTCAGGCGAATGTTCGCAATCCACTTTGCAGTGTAGCTCTACATCAAATAACTGTTTATTGCTTTTCGCAGCCTCCTACTTGATTCGGTAAAAAAAGAGACACATGACTTCCATGCATCTCTTTTGTATCTTTACATCTTCTTATAATACTTCATGTCTTCTGCCACATCAAAATGAAAACCCGGTATCAGTATCCGGAATCGTCATAATCACCGGTGTCGTAACTTCCATCATCCGCCGAATCACCATCAGAATTATCGTAAGAACCATCATCATATTCCCCACTGTCATAGGAACCATCGTCATAACTTCCATCTTCCGCTGAATCTGAAGAAACATCTCCCTCTGCGCTGTCAGCACTGCCGGTTCCGTCTGTGACTTTCGCATCTGTAGTTCCTTCGATCCCGGTCGTACCTGTAGTGTTACAGATCGTATTGTAAATTCCTTTCAGATCCGCAGGCAGCAAATCCGCATAAACATTCTGTATCTTCAATGCCGCTTCATCTGTATTCTGCTGCTGCAATGCTGAGTACGCCTCGATCAGAGCCTCATAACTGCTGCTTTTTTTCTTCTCTTCCTCTATCTGTTTAGAGGCCGCCTCAACTGTGTCTCCAGATTCCTGAGCCTGACTCTGTGCCTTGGTCAGCTCAGCTCCCTGACTGGACACTGCATCACTGTATTTCATAATCTGCTGATTCGCTTCCCTGTAGATTCCCTGACGTATGGCAGGAACAGCCAGAAGATAAAACGCCAGCAATCCTGCACAAAATCCGGCAACCAGTGTAAAAAACAGCGGAATCCTTCCTTTTTCTTTATACTGAGGAATCTGGATTGCCATATCATTCTCACTGCTGTCCACAGCTTTCCTGTTTCTTTTATTCTGACGTTCCAGACGTGTGGATACTCCTGTCTGTTCGTCAATCTCTCTCAAAAAACGAAGGGTTGTTGTATTTGTTTTATCAATCCGCGCGGCTTTCCTTAACGTCTTTCTTGCCTTGTTATATTCCCCCTCTTTCATCTGCACAAGTGCCAGAAGATGGTAACCTTTGATCAGTTTTGGATTCTGTATGAGAATCTTCTTCAGCCTGATCGCAGCCATATCCTCATGACCTTCCCTGCACAGGTTTAAGGCATCATTATACTTTCTGATCGTTTCATTGATCGCCTCAAGCTTATTGGAGTTCGCCTGCAGCTTGTTAATATATTCTGATGCCAGATTTCTGGATGGCTGAAGATTCTTACTGATCACCCATTCACTGAGTGCGGCAACCACCTCCCCTGTCTCAAAATATACCAGTCCAAGAAGATTTCTCGCCTGAATGTTATGCTTATTATAAATAAGACTCTGCTTCAGACAGTCAATCGCCCCTGAAAGATCGCGGACACTGGCTTTCTCAAGCCCCCGGTTGTAATACTGTCTGGAAAGGTAATCTACCTTTTTCTGGATCAGCACATTACATCCACATTTCGGGCAGTAATCCAGATCTTTGTCCACCAGAAATGCGCCACAATTCATACAATTCATGTGTATCTCCTTATTTTACCCGTC
Source organism: Blautia sp. Marseille-P2398 (assembly GCF_964240315.1). Classification (NCBI taxonomy): domain Bacteria; kingdom Bacillati; phylum Bacillota; class Clostridia; order Lachnospirales; family Lachnospiraceae; genus Blautia; species Blautia sp. Marseille-P2398. The sequence goes on along the minus strand of NZ_CAXSTD010000017.1, from coordinate 16,228 downwards.
TGCCACTCTTGGCTTCGCGGAGAACTTCCTGAAGAATATCCAGGATATCCGTCAGTTCTCTCTCATAAATCGCACCCTCCGCATCTGCCACATCCAGACAGGGTTCAAATTTCTTCAGTTCCTCTTCATAATCTATCATTTCTTATTTCTCCTGATCACATCTTTAATCTCACCGACAAGATACAGGGAACCCACGCAGAAGAGCATTCCGTCATCCCCCTTCACTTCCAGTGCTCTACCAAAGGCTTTCTCAACATCCTCCACTACTTCCACAGAAGAAGCACCTGCTTCTGTAAAAAGCTTTGCAAATCTCTCAGCAGGAACCTGGCGATATCCGCCAACAGAGGTTACTACCACTTGACGGAACGTGATCCTGCTGCAGATCGTATGTATCATATCTGTATAATCTTTGTCATCTACTGCTGAAAAAAGCAAAGTCAGCGGACATTCTTTCTGAAAATGTTCTGCTGTCTCTACAAATTTCTCTACCCCGTCCTCATTGTGAGCACCGTCCACGATCACACCCGGAAGCACTGTTTCCATTCTTCCCTGCCAGCGTGTTCCGGCAATTCCCACATGGATCTGATCCATAGATACAGAAATCACATTCTGCAGAACCTCAATCGTCTTTAATGCAAGTGCACTGTTCATCACCTGATACTTTGCAATAAACGGAATGGAGAAAACCATATCCTTATAATACTCATTCCGAAATGCAAAATCAATTCCCGCCGAAGTATTTCTGAGCACTTCTGTATCTGATCTCTTCACTTCATAAGCAGGGCTTCCCAGTTCTTCTGCTCTGGCACGGATCACTTCTGCTGCATCCGGGTCGTTTCCGTCATAGATTACTGGTACCCCCGGCACAATGATCCCGGCCTTTTCTCCTGCGATTTTGGCAACTGTATCTCCCAGATACTGCATATGATCCAGACTGATCGATGTGATCACACAGGCAACAGGATTCTCCACAGCAGTAGTCGCATCCATTCTTCCGCCCAGTCCTGTTTCCAGAGTCACATAATCAACACCTGCCTCTGCAAAGATCACCATCCCCATCAGAAAAAGCATCTCAAAATAAGTCGGATGATAGCTGCCTTCTGCAACCAGTTCATCCGCAAGTACCTTTACTTTCTCAAAGGCCTTTAGGAAAGTATCATTATCAATATTCACCTCATTGATCTGGAAGCGTTCATTGATCTCCACCAGATGAGGAGAAGTAAATAATCCGCAGGAATATCCCGCCTCTCTCAGAACAGAGGTCAGAAACGCACATGTACTTCCCTTTCCATTAGTTCCTGCCACATGGATCACCTTAAACTTATCCTGAGGATTACCAAGTCTTCTCAGACATTCCTTTGTGTGATCCAGACTGTTCTTCTTTGTAAATTTCGGAGTTTCATCAATATAAGCAACTGCTTCTTCGTAATTCATAAAAAAATTCCACCACTTATCTATAATGTATTTAGTTACTCTAACATTATATAATAGTGGTGGAAGATGTCCAGTACCAATCGTAATATTTTATCCGACAAAATTATGGATTAATTTTCATTCGTACCGGCACTTTCTGTTAATTTCCATTTATTATTTGAATAAAGTGCATAGCAGGACCGGTCATAGCTCTTGCTCAGCGGTTTTCGCGTCGAACTGTTGCTTCGCTGGATCACCGCCAGCCTGTCGAAATCATTCAGCTCCGTACCTGTGATCATCAACGTAGTCGGATTGATATAGACCGTATCATACCATTCTCCGTTCAGCTTGATTTCACTGGACGGCGTAAATTCCGTTCCCTTAATGTAATATGTATGATCTGCCTCAGAGATACATTGAATGGAATCCAGAGTCACATCATAGATTCCCATACGCATTCTGGTACGCAGATAAGGACTTTCGCCGCTTTCCCCGTAGGAATATCTCTTTCCATAAAGGAGGTCATACTGCAGGGTTTCCAGATCCACCTGATAATTTCTGGTATTTCTTCTTGCCTGATGATAGCGAAAAACAGTTCCCTCATGGATTCCCACACGATCCATAACCTCTGCCGCCATCTGGTATGCTGCAAGATTTTCATTCTTTTTCTTAAGTCCGAAGTTATCCCACATCACATACTCTGTCTGGAACAGATACTTGTTCTTCAGGTCCTCCACAGTCAGTCCCATAGTCGGAAGGTGATCACCGTACATAACAAGGACCACATCCTCAGGATAATCTGCAAGCTTGTCTGTCAGCTCTTTGACAAAATTATCCATCTCATGGATCTCATTTACGTAATATTCCCATTTATTGTTCTCTTCCTCAGTCGGCGCACCGGAAACTGTGATCTCAGGATCCTCCAGAATCTGCTCATCCGGATATGCACCATGTCCCTGTACGGAAATAGTATATACATAATCCGGCCCCTCAGTAGAATCCAAACATTTCAGGATTTCATCTGTCAGAACCTCATCCTTTACCCAGCCATTTGGATTCTTCTCGTTCTCTCTTGCCATGTACTCTTCAGAAGTAAAAGTATCAAATCCGAGATTCGGGAAAATAGATCTTCTTCCATAGAAGTTTGCCTCATTATTATGAACCGCATGGGTGGTATAGCCCAGATTCTTCAGTACATAAGGTGCACTCTCACAGGTAGTCTCTCTCAGAATACTCTTATAAGGATATTCCCCGGGTCCGAAATAATGCATACTCATTCCTGTAATGGATTCAAACTCTGTATTTGCAGTACCTGCACCTACAGAGGGAACCTTATAATATCCGGAGGAATATTCCTCCATCAGCTTCCTGAACGTCGGGATAGGATCTTCCGAAATATTCAGATAGTTTACCAATGTGGGATCAAAGAATGATTCCAGCTGCAAAAACAAAATATTCGGATGATTTTCCTCTTTTGACTCCGGCAGGTTCTTCTCTGTTTTCTCAATCCGTTTAATCTCTTTCTCAGAATAATCTCTCGGACAGCTGATTCCCGTATTAAAAATCGTAGTTGCCAGACAGTAAGGATATCCATAATCCTCATATGCAAAAGCAATATTTCCAAAGTAATTGGAAAGTACCCTCTTCTCCAGTGCCAGCTGTGTACATCCTGCAAAAAGAGCAACTGCCAGCAGAATCAGAGGAATATTATAGCGGTATTTAATCTTGTTCTGATACTTCGGTCCTTTAATAAGCAGAATCAACAGTAAGATAACAAGAATCCCAAACAGGATGCAGACTGCCACAACACCTGCAGCAGGCAGGTATTTATTGGCAATCTTTAATGCATCTGTGATCAGATGCAAATCCGGTCCTGTAAACGGTGTAACACGGTTGAGAAGGAGAACACCATTGATAATGGCCAGTATCAGCCAAAACAATGTCACAAGGATTCTCCAGAACACTCTCCTGTGAAACAGATAAACAATTAGTGACGAGGTAAAAATGAATGCCGCATTATATGCAAAAACCAGAGGTCTCTGTGTCATATAATTCCAGGCTTCTATAAACGAGTGACGGCAGATTGCCTCCATAACAAAATATCCCGCTGCGCTGGCAAGTACATGGAGTAAAAGGGAGATTTTGTTACAAATCTTATACAATTTCATCTAAACACTCCCTTATTTCTTAAGCTGCTCTAACTGTCCTTTAACCTTATCCATCATTTCTTTATATTTCGCAAGTTTGTCTTTCTCCGCATCCACCTTGGCAGCAGGTGCCTTATTTACGAAGTTCGGATTATTCAGCATACCTTCACATCTTGCGATCTCTTTTGTGAGACGTTCTGTTTCTTTTGTAAGACGTTCAATCTCTTTATCTTTGTCAATCAGGTCTTCCAACGGCATATATACAACCGCATTGGAAACAACTACTGAAACTGCATCCTCACTGATTCCGTTCTTGTCTGTCTGTACCAGAATCTCTTTTGCAAATGCAAGATTTACAAAGGATTTCTTGCTGTTCTCATACATTGCTGCTGTTTCAGCATCCTTTGCCACAATATGCAGGCTTGTCTTACGGTTATTCGGAACATTCATCTCTGTTCTGGTATTACGGATACCTCTTACAACCTCTTTGAAGCCCTCGATTGCTTTCTCAGCATCCGGGAAGTTTCTCTCTTCTCTGTATACAGGCCATTCGGAGATCATAATAGACTCTTCTTCAGGAAGAAGTGTGCAGTAGATTTCCTCTGTGATAAACGGCATATACGGATGAAGAAGCTTCAGGCCTTCTGTCAGCGCTGTTCTTAATGTCCAGAGTGCATCATTTGCTGCCTTCGGATCTTCCTCTGCCTTCCACAGACGAACCTTAGCCATCTCAATATACCAGTCGCAGAGTTCATCCCACAGGAAGTCATAAACCTTCTGTACTGCAATACCAAGTTCATATTTTTCCATGTTCTCTGTAGCTTCGCGGATCACTGTATTTAAGTGAGACAGAATCCATTTATCCTCTGCACAGAGATCATTTAAGTTCTCCGGCTCTGTCACTGTCTTGCCTTCCAGGTTCATCATGATGAAACGGGAAGCATTCCAGATCTTGTTTGCGAAGTTACGGCTTGCTTCTACCTTTTCCCAGTAGAAACGCATATCATTTCCAGGTGCATTACCTGTCATCAGAGTAAGACGAAGAGCATCTGCGCCGTATTTATCAATAACTTCCAGAGGATCGATACCGTTTCCAAGAGACTTACTCATCTTACGTCCCTGGGAGTCACGTACCAGACCATGGATCAGTACATGATGGAACGGAACCTGATCAGTCTGCTCCAGAGCAGAGAATACCATACGGATAACCCAGAAGAAGATAATGTCATATCCTGTAACAAGTACATCTGTCGGATAGAAATATTCCAGTTCCGGTGTTTTCTCCGGCCAGCCAAGTGTGGAGAATGGCCATAATGCAGAACTGAACCAGGTATCCAGTGTATCCTCATCCTGATGAAGATGTGTACATCCGCATTTCGGGCATTTCTCAGGCATTTCTCTTGCAACAACTACTTCACCGCACTCATCACAGTAATAAGCCGGAATTCTGTGTCCCCACCATAACTGTCTGGAAATACACCAGTCACGGATATTCTCAAGCCAGTGAAGATACGTCTTGTCAAAACGGGACGGAACGAATTTCAGATCTCCGTCATCCAGAGCTTTGATCGCAGCCTTTGCCATCTCGTCCATCTTTACAAACCACTGTGGCTTGATCATAGGCTCTACCGTTGTGCCGCAGCGGTCATGAGTTCCAACGCTGTGGTTGTGAGGAACTACTTTTACCAGAAGTCCAAGTTCTTCCAGATCTGCTACCATTGCCTTACGTGCTTCGTAACGGTCCATACCAGCGTATTTTCCACCAAGCTCGTTGATGGTCGCATCGTCATTCATAATGTTGATCTCTTCCAGATTGTGACGGCGTCCAACCTCAAAGTCGTTAGGGTCATGAGCAGGTGTGATCTTTACACATCCTGTTCCGAATTCTTTGTCTACATATTCATCGGCGATCACCGGAATCTCTCTGTCTGTGAGAGGAAGCTTCAGCATCTTGCCGATGAGATCCTTGTAGCGCTCATCTTCCGGATTTACGGCAACAGCAGTATCACCCAACAGGGTTTCCGGACGTGTAGTTGCGATCTCTACGAAACGTCCCTCTTCCCCTACGATCGGGTAATTGATGTGCCAGAAGAATCCATCCTGATCCTCATGCTCAACCTCTGCATCAGAGATGGAAGTCTGGCATACAGGACACCAGTTGATGATTCTGGAACCTTTGTAGATATAGCCTTTTTCATATAATTTGATAAATACTTCCTGTACTGCTTTGGAACATCCCTCATCCATTGTGAAACGTTCTCTCTCCCAGTCTGCGGAAGCACCCAGTTTCTTTAACTGATTGATGATCTTTCCGCCGTACTCCTCTTTCCATGCCCACGCATGTTTTAAGAATTCCTCACGGCCGATATCGTGTTTGTCGATACCTTCTTTTTTCAGCTTGTCGATAACCTTAACCTCTGTAGCGATAGCTGCATGGTCAGTTCCCGGCTGCCATAATGCTTCATAGCCCTGCATTCTCTTGAAACGGATCAGGATATCCTGCATGGTTTCATCCAGTGCATGTCCCATGTGAAGCTGGCCGGTTACGTTTGGCGGCGGCATAACAATGGTAAACGGTTTCTTGTCCGGATTTACTTTTGCATGGAAATATCCATTGTCCATCCATTTTGTGTAAAGACGCTCTTCGATTCCCTTAGGATCGTAAGTTTTTGCAAGTTCTTTGCTCATAATGTCCTCCTAATTATATATCTGAAACTAAAGTATCTACGGATTACTCCGTTATAAAGCAGTCACCCTGACAACCAAACAAATAAGCATACTGACTTCGCTTTCCGCATCCAGCCAGATAACTGTGTCATAAACTTATTCGATAAAAAACGCCCCTCACACGCATTATACGTGCAAAGGGCGACATAGATCGCGGTACCACCTTAGTTTGTCTCTCATTCCCTTAACGCGGGATACGTGAAAACCTACCATGCGCGTATATAACTCTGATATGATTCATACACACTCACTTCAGCCTCCCGGCTCCAAAGCTACCTTCAGCACTTCTGTTCCCGGGAAACCTTCCAGCTTATAAGCTTCCCTCTCTGTGGGGCATTACCGCCTACTCCTCTTTTTCACAGCCTTTTTCTGGATTCTACTATAATGAAAAAAGGCTTTCTTGTCAAGAACGTTTCTCCGGATTTCACAAATTTATCTGGTGTCATACGTATATTTTTCCCGCATTGTCGAACAAAATTTTATCAATAATATCCTTTGCATTATTTACGGAAAGATATCCGTCCTCTATTTTTTCTCTCAGAACACTACACAGTGAAAAACGGAATGCAAGAAGGGAGCCATAACTTTCCTCTACTGTCCACGTATCACATCCCCAGCAGATTTTATCAATCTGGGACATCTCGATCAACTGATGCATTACACGTTTTGATGCGGTGTAGGATAAGATTGGAAGCCATGTCAGATCCGGATATAGATTCGGATATCCGTCTACTATGGAAAAAAGATCATCCACCCATGGAAAGCCACAATGCAGTAGCACAAATTTCGTTTCCGGATTATTTTTTATCACATTGTTCAACTGCAGTATATTCGTATCTATAACTTGCCCCATTCCTGTGTGACATTGTAATGGAAGTGACACTTCCGCCGCAATTTCACATATTTTCCAGAACAAATAGTCCTGAAAACATCTGATATCTTCCTGGGTTATATCCGACTCTTTTAAACGGAATACCCTTTCAGCCTGCTCCCGCGTCACTTTTTCAAAATGAAGACTACGCTCATAGGCCATCGCTATTTTTAAGGCCACACAGCCCTCACTCTTTTTTTGTATGATCCACTTTCTGACCCACTCCACATAATCCTGTAAATTGTCCGGCAGCTCACCGAAGTTCTCTTCCAGTGATACACCGTCATGATTGCGAAGTCCTTTTTTATAGCCCAAAAAGAACAAATCCAGTCGAAAAGCAGGCGTAAACAGTTCCGGTCTTCCATTGTCAGAGCCCGGATTCCAGTAGGTATCTACGATTACTTTTTGATACTTACACTTATTTTTCAGTACATCCATGTAAAAGTCGGGATTTTGATGCGCTTTTCTGATCTGATCTGAAATCTGATCCCAGTTCTGAGCTGTGATCGGCTCTGATATTCCATACAACTCCCCGATTGCCTTTTGAAGCCAGACAAAATAAGATTTATATCGTGTTTTTTCCAGATATGCATTCCTGCTTTCTGCTGTTGTCCCCGGAGTTACCTGCTGCCATTGTAAATACGTATTATTTATCAGCTTATCCAGATCAAAATCCACCATCGCCTGTTCCGGCAGATGATGTGAATGCGTGTTCCTGATTTTATGATCGGATATATAGTTCATTAATTCCTGCTCTATCTGATTTGCTGTTCCCATGATAATATTCCCCTTTCTTCCTCTTATCCATTCTATCCGTTTGACTACATATTTAAAAACCACAGAAAAACAATTTCTTCTTTTCCGCAATAAAGCGACAAATCGTTTATTCCACACTTTTCAGGGATTCTACCATGTCAATCTTCTTTAATTTCTGATGCATAAACAGATTTACGATCATGGAGAATCCAATTGTCAGCAGTCCGCAGTACAGGAAACTGACAGGATTAATATTTCTTCCGAACATGACCGCATCCACTTCCACAGTACGGATAATATATCTGTGCAAAAAGATTCCGAATACAGCCCCTGCCAGCACGCCGATGAGGGTAAGGATAACATTCTCCCTGTATACATAGGCAGAAACTTCATTATCATAGAATCCCAGTACCTTCAGGGTTGCCAGTTCTCTCTGGCGTTCCGTAATATTGACATTGTTCAGATTATACAGGACTACGAAAGCAAGCATTCCCGCAGAAATGATCAGCACTATGATTACCGTATCCAATGCTCCCAGCATTCTGTGAAGCTGAGCCTCCAGACTGCTGGTATAGCTGATGCTTAATGCCGCCGGGTGCTTCAGGATCTCATTTCCCACCTCAGATTCTGATTCTTTATATTCCTCTTTTACTGTAAATACAGTTGCAGAGTAGTCAGGCTTCTCCCCGAAGATCTGTTCATAGACATTTCCCGTCATATAAATATAATGTCCCATGTAATTCTCTGTCACTGCTGCGATCTTTGTCTCATAATTTTTCCCATCCTTTGTGATGGTCATGGTATCCCCAACTTTCAGCCCTGTCAGGGTTGCCGTCTTCTCACTGATCACTGTACCTGCATCAGTCAGCTTATATTTCTCTTTTGTCTTTCTGTCCTGAAGAGTTACATCCTTATTAAAGGTCTCAAGATTCTCAGGCACATACACATATACGCTGATATTGGATTTATTTCTGGGAACACTCATCTTGGTAAACTGCACATGGGTATATCTCTCGATCTGACTGTTATTTTTCAGAAACTCATCCAGTTCCTGTCTCTCCTTATCTGTAGCATCCTCATCATCAATGATCGTTCCTGTGTAATGCTGAAGTTCCTGATACTGCCGTCTGGCAATATCCATAATGGAATCCCTGAGTCCAAAACCTACCAGCATCAACGCCATACTTCCCGAAATACCGAAAATCGTCATAAAGAAACGTTTTTTATATCGGAAAAGGTTTCTCAGAGTAGATTTCCATGTAAAATTCAAGTGCTTCCAGAAAAGCGGGATCCGTTCCAGCAGGATTCTCTTACCCTCTTTGGGAGCAGGAGGACGCATCAGTGATGCCGGGGTTTCCGCCAGTGCCCTGTAACAGGAGAAAATGGTGGCTCCGACAGTACACACAGTTGCCGCACCTGCTGCTATCATTGCAAATTTAAATTCATAACGGATCTGGATATTGTTCATCATTCCCTTGTACATAATGCCATACCCGTTAATAATAACCAAAGGCAGGATCTTCTCTCCGATCAGTATTCCCAGAATACTGCCTCCCACTGTGGCAAGAAAGGCATACAGCAGATATTTGGATGCAATTGCATACTTGCCGTATCCCAGAGCCTTCATTGTACCAATCTGGGTTCTCTGTTCTTCCACCATTCGTGTCATGGTAGTCAGACTTACCAGTGCAGCCACCAGGAAAAAGATAACAGGGAAAACCTGTCCGATACTTCTCATTCTGTCTGCATTATCCCCATAATCTGAATATTCCGGCAGATCATTGCGATCCGTTACCATCCATTCCGGCATACTGATATCATAGATCTCATCCTGGGCATCCTGAATCTTTTTCTCACCGTCTGTAATTTCTTTCTCTGCATCCCTCTTGCCGTCTTCGTATTCTTTTTTACCTTCTTCCAGATCCTTCTCAGCTTTTTTGATGTCCTTTCTGGAATCCTTCAGCTTCTGTTCGTTCTCTGAGATTTCCTTCTCTCCATCCCTCAGCTTCTGTTCATTGTCAGCAATCTCTTTCTCACCGGAAGCAAGCTTTCCTTCATTCTCCTGGATCTGTGCTTCTCCTGAAGCAAGTTCTGCCTCCTTCTCCTCTAACTGAGCCTGGCTGGAATTTAGTTTTGCTTTTGCAGCATCGATCTGTTCCTGTGCTGACTCAAGCTGGGCTTCTTTTTCCTGAATCTCTTTTCTGGCTGGTTCCAGCTTCTTCTCCTGAGCCTTCACCTCTTTCCATCCTGCATCAATCTTTGCCTGGGCATCGGGAAATGCGGCCTCCTGCTGGTTCAATTCTGCTTCCTTTGCATCAAGCTGGGCCAGTCCGCTCTCCACCTGGCTTAAACCACTCTCCAGTTCACTTCTTGCTGCTGCGATCTGGTTTCTGGATGCTTCCAGCTGGGCTGCCTGACTGTCCACCTGCTCCTGATAAGCGGAAACCTGTGCTGCCAGAGCCGCCAGGTCTTCCTCTGAATATACTCCCGAAGCTGCTGCTTCCTCATACTGTGCCTGTAATGCTGCAAGCTGACTTCTGGCATTCTCTAACTGAGCCTCTCCTTCGGAAAGCTGGGCCTCCTGCTGCTCAATCTGGGCAAGTCCCTGATTGCAGCTTTCCTTTTTGGCATTTAAGTCCTGTCTGGTTGCTGCAATCTGCTCTCTGCCTGACTGGATCTGCGCCTTTCCATTGTCAAGTTCCTGCTGGCTCTGGGTAAGCTGCGTCTTTGCATCCGCAATCTGCTTCTCACCAGCGCTTAACTGATTCTTGCCATCCTCAAGCTGTGCTTTTCCATCATCAAGCTTTGCCTGGTTCTCTGAAACCTCCGCCCATCCTGCATTCAGCTGTTCCTTTGCAGATGCGATCTGTGCTCTGCCACTGGCAAGCTGCTCTTTCGCACTGGCAAGCTGGGATCTGCCATCCTCTAATTCCTTCTTTGCATCTGCAAGCCGGGCTTTTCCGTCCTCCAGTTCCTTTTTTGCGTCTGCAAGCTTTTTCTTGCCATCCTTATATTCCTTCTTGCCGTCTTTTAACTTCTTTTTGCCGTCCTCCAGTTCCTGTCTGGCATCCGCAAGCTTCTCATTAGCTTCCTTCTTTCCGTCTTCAAGTTCCTGTCTGGCATCTGCAAGCTTGTCATTGGCTTCCTCTACAATCTCATCATATCTGACCTGACACCGTTCTGCCTCAATCCCCTCCACTTGCTCCTGCACTCGCTCTATCAGGGAATCATAAGCATCTGTATAGCTGATCAGATCCTGTGCCCCATGAGCCTGCACATAGATCTGTGTATAAACCTCCTGGTCAAAATCCTCAGGGAGCACATAGGCAAATCCATTAACCTCACCGGAACCAAGAGTAGAGTTTCCCCGGTTATAGGATATGTAAAGCGGACTCTCACCTAAACCCACAACTGTGTAATCTGTCTTTTTCAGCAGTTCGCTGTCTCCGCCCTCTTTCAGGGTAATCTGATCACCCACCTGATATCCATTGCTCTCAGCAAAAATACAGTCAAGGAAAATCTCTCCGCTTTTTTCCGGAGCTTTTCCCTCTGTCACTGAGATCCGGTTCATGGTTTGATCCACAGCTTCCACATGAAGTACCTTCTGCTTCTCGCCTTCTCCACACATTACATCTGTACCATAGGCGCCCTCTGCATTCTCAACTCCGTCCACCTGCTTAATGGCAGCTACATCATCCTCCGTCAGTCCCAGAGTTCCCATTACTTTGATATCCATAAGATTGGTTTCATCATAATAGGCATCACCTGAGAAGCGCATATCCGGTGACGACGCCTGTATTCCGGAAAAGAATGCAACTCCCAAAGCAACGATCATAAATATGGAAATAAACCTGGCCTTACTTTTTCGTATCTCCATCCAGAAATCTTTATGCATTGCTTTCATATTCATCACCTACCATTCAATCTCCTCTATGGGTGTAGGATGGTCATTCATCGTCATCCTGGAAACCTTTCCGTTCTTGATCTTGATCACACGGTCTGCCATAGGTGTCAGCGCCGAGTTATGGGTAATGACGATCACTGTCATTCCACGCTCCCTGCACATATCCTGCAAAAGCTTTAAGATTGCCTTACCAGTCTGGTAGTCCAGTGCACCTGTGGGCTCATCACACAGTAAGAGCTTGGGATTCTTCGCCAGTGCCCTGGCAATGGAAACTCTCTGCTGCTCACCACCGGAAAGCTGTGCCGGGAAATTGGTCAGTCTGTCCTTCAGTCCCACTTCCTCCAGAACCTCCCTGGCATCCAGCGGATTTTTACAGATCTGCAATGCCAGTTCTACGTTCTCCAGCGCTGTAAGATTAGGCACCAGATTATAGAACTGGAATACAAATCCAATATCATTTCTCCGATAACCGGTAAGCTGCCTGCTGTTATATCTGGCAATATTCCTTCCATCCACCAGAACTTCTCCGCTGGTAGCCTGATCCATACCCCCAAGAATGTTCAGCACTGTCGTCTTGCCCGCACCGCTGGGACCAACGATCACTACGAACTCTCCCTTGGCAATCTCAAAGCTGATCTCATCCACTGCAACGATCTTTACTTCCTTTGTTCCATATATCTTGGAAACCTTATCCAGTTTTACATATGCATCTGTCATCTCATTCATCCGCATTTCCCCTGTAATTTTATTTTTGCTACACCGATAATTTTATTTTGTTACAATTATTAACGATTCTTTTGACCCCGATTTATTTCCGTATTTATTTACAGGCAGGTCAAATTCTGACCTGCCTGGTAGTCTTAATGGTTATATTTATTGTAACACATTATACCTGTAATTAAAAATAAAATATTCATAAAAAATCCAGATACTTCAAAACCGCCTGATCATCTCAGGCGGTTCATCATTTTAACCATGTGGCATATCTCCTTTCTTCTTATTTCGTGTACCAGAACATCTTATATCTTCTTTACCCGTTATTATTTTACATTAAGCTGATGACGAAAATATAAAAGTGGGACTAAACATACATCATCTGACCTCGAATCTTTATTTTTATTCTTACCTGATTTCCGCATGAAAGAAAAAAATCATGCTCATATACACACTTATGGTTTACAAATCACAAAAAGCAGCATCTTTATATAGTGAATTTGCAAATTCAAAAAATTTAAAGGAGGCAAAAATTATGCCAGGAACATTTAACGGAACAACTTTAACTATTTCAGCTACCCCCGTAGACGGTGCACTGATTCCCGATAAAAGTGCAACAAATGTAGCGGGAATTGCCATTGTGGGGTCAGATATGTATTGCGTAAAGACAACCGGTCTTAAAACTACATTACTCAAAACGACTGACTACATGGCAACAAAAGCAACTGCCGTAAAAAAAGATCTGAACTGGTTCGCTCTGGGACTTACCAAAATTGGAAATTATCTGTATATGCTTGCAGAAGACCATAAAGGTTACGGCGGTTCTACAACCATCGTAAAACTGGATACCAAAGGCAATCAGCTCGGTACGTACAGTATCAATGAAATTTGTCCAAAAGGCGCATTAGGTATCACTGCAGCTGACGGAACTAACGAGAAATTTATCATTATGCATTACGCTGACAAGAGCAATGCTGGGACATTAGCTTTCAGTGTTGTAGACTGGAAGGCTGCTGAAGCAGCAAGTACATTCACAGTTACTAACTCAGGTTTTGGTTATACCACACGGCTTCAGGATATTTACTATCACACTTCATTTGGATTATTTATCCTGACAAATAACACTTTTTCAACACTTCAGAACCGTATTCTGGTAGTTGATTATCATCTTACTGATGATAAAGGTAAAAAATACACTCCATGTTCGGTCATCAATGTAAATAAAACAGGTGAATATAAGCAGTACAACCTTGAATCAATCTGTATGAAAGCCAATCACCTTGTGCTTGCATCCAATGTTATAACATCTGATGGAACCGCAGAAGATAAATTCTCTGTGCTGGAAGGCATTACCTACTCCGGTAAAACCTATACTTTTGCATGCGGTTTTAAAGCAGGAGCCCGTGTACCTACCAAAGTAGATCCCAACTATGAAACAACTAATCTGGGATGTGTATCCTTTAACGGAAACAATACTCCATATTTTATAAAACAAAGTCAAGATAAAGTCGCTGTTCTTGGCTACTGTAAAAATTATATGAATACAAGCGCAGGTGTATCTCACTTTAAAACATTCACTGACGGTTTATTAGGTCATGCCAACGGTATGAGCTGTTTTAACGGAAAATTCTTTGTTGTCGCAGGAAATAACAAAGTGGTTGCTATCAGCAGTAACAAAGAGGATGAGGAAATAACATATACAGTAACTCCCAACGATAACGATAAATCATTTGCTCTTAAAGCAATTAATTATTTTTATGAGGCAAATACAGCTTTATTATTGTCCGTTGTTGACGGAACATTAAAGCTCTATAAATGTACATTTGAAAATGAAAAAAATGTAAAAGCCACTTATCTTTGTACACTGGTAAACGCCGGTCAGCCTACATCCCAGGATATTTTCTATCACAATAAATTAGGGCTTTTTGTCGGAACCAGTAATCCACATACTGTAAGTGGAGTAACGACTAAAATCACAACAAAAAACACCTTGCTTCATTATAATCTGAAAAAACTTGATGATAGCAAACTTTTATATCCGGATTTCGGATTTGTTACAGATATTCCTGCTAAAGATGCTCAGGGCCGCAAATATAACAGTTTTGAACTGGAATCAGTGGCTCTGGATCAAAATAATAAATTAATCGCTGTGTGCAATGTCAATGTCAAAGATGCTACCCACACCAGTGGTTTAGCATCCACTGACGGCTTCTTTCAGTATAATACGCTTGAATTTATTACAGCTTGATTTTGCTACATCAATAACAGCATAAATTTCCATTATAAAAAGCAGGCAGTTTTTCGCCTGCTTTTTATAATTCCAATTTTCTATTTAACAACAACTTTTTTATTATCTGACCATACGCCAAACTGTTTAATACCATTCAACAACGTATATGCATGCGCTTTCAAATAGTAAACTCCCGGTTTTATATTTTTAAAAGTAACTGTATTTTTCTTTTGATTTTTTAATACAATATTTTCTCCTGAATCTGCATTCTTAAGTACGCAATCAAACCCATCACTGTATTTTAAATTTCCAAACTGTGCGGTTACTGTTTTCTTTTTCCCGGTAATTTTTATTAATTTTATATTATCTTTATTTAGTTTAACAGGAGGCATACGCATTTCATTAGACCACCTGCTATAACTTTTTTTACCATTTTGAACAGTATAAGAACGGACTCTGGCAAATCCCATAGTCGGCACTTTTTTTAATATACAGGTTGTGTTTGCAGAATTTTTATTAGCTAATACCTTAGTACCATCATATATTTGATATTGATATCCATCTGCATTCTTTACTTTTCCGCTCAAATCAATTGTAACATAGATTTGTTTGTTTACTATATCTGAATCAACAGATTTTATATACGGACGATTTGTTTCTGGTTTTGAAGCAGTTCCCTCACTTACAAAAGGAATACCATTCATCTTACAGTAATAGTATGCATATGAATTTTTCTTTCCATGAACTGTTAGAGAATCACAATTTATGAACGCCTCAGCACCTATCTCAGTAACTGTTTCAGGTATATATAACGTTTTCAGTTTTCGACAGTCAGCAAATGCAAAAAAATCTATACTTTGAAGATTTTGGGGAAGTTTAACACTCGTCAGTTCACCGCAGTATATAAATGCACTTTGTCCAATTTTTTTCACATTATCAGAAAGTATTACCCTTTTAAGCTTTGGACATGTGCTAAAGGCAAAAACTGGAACAGTATCTACTGAAGCCATCCACTCTACTTCTTCTATATTCAAATTATCTTCAAAACAAAATTTTTCTACTTTAGAAACCGAAGGAAGAAGCATTATCTTCTTATAATCTCCAGTTGGGTATTCTCCATACACACGGCTCTCTGAAATTTTCAACTGTTCATACTTATTTTTACTTTCAATGGTTATCTGTGATTTCATAGCAGCTTCTGCTGAGACAGATGCAGAAATTGCTACACACGTTAAAGCAATCAACAATATTTTCTTTACTTTCTTTGACTTCATAGAATCTCCTCCAATCAATAATATTCATCTATTATCATAGTATATCACTAACTATAAAAGATCCTGTATTTCTGGTATTAAAAGTATTCTAATGACCCCGAACCAAAATGCAAATTGCTTGAATGAAAAAGTAAATTCTACATTCTAACACACCTTGATTTTATGCGGGATTAAATTCTATTTTCGGAGATA